>DASVJT010000105.1:0-10664 GCA_036385775.1 archaeon | reverse complement strand
TACGCGCTCTTCCGAAATGATGGCAGGCCCCCCATCTCTCGGATTGCCGACACCATCGAAAATCCTCCCTAGCATGTCAAGCGAGACGTTTATTTTTGGCGGTTCTCCCGTAAATCTGACCCGCGTTTCCAGGTCGTCGATGCCGCTAGTACCCTCGAAGACTTGAATGATCGCGAGCTCTTGCGAAACATCTAAAACCTGACCAGTCCGTTCCTCGCCGTTTGCTAGTGTGATCTTGGCGGTCTCGCCGAAGGATACACCTTTTACGTTTTCGGCGAATATCAGCGGCCCAGACACGTAGTTGATTGTTTTGTATTCTTTAGTGAGCAAACTGTGGGACGTCATTTTGCGGCCTCCAGGGCCCGGACACTCCCTTCTATTTTCCCAATAAGGCGTTCGATGGTGCCAACATCTTTTTGTTCCTTCATTCGCGCGATGTCTGTCTTAACAGGTAAGTCCAACATTTGTTGTAGCGCGACCCCCTTGCTTAAAGCCTCGATGGTTGCATCGTTGAAGGTGAGGATCGCTTTCAACATCCAGTACTGCTTCTCAAGCGGGCAATAAGAATCAATCTCGTCAAACGCGCTCTGCTGCAAGAAGTCTTCACGGATCATCCTCGTTACCTCGAGGATCGCCTTCTCCCCTTCCGGCAACGCGTCAGGACCCACCAGTTGAACGATTTCCTGCAGCTCGACCTCCTTTTGTAGGAGAAACATTGTCTTATCTCGAAGCTCTCTCCAGTCGCGCGCGATACTGTCCACAAACCAGTCTTGGACGCTGTCGATGTAAAGTGAATAGCTGGTTATCCAGTTGACGGCGGGAAAATGTCGTCTGTAAGCCAAGCTCGTGTCTAATGCCCAGAATGCTCCCGCTATTCGCAGCGTGTTTTGAGTGATCGGCTCTGAAAAGTCACCCCCTGGTGGCGATACTGCGCCGACGACAGTGATAGATCCAGTTCGTCCATCAGAGCCTGAGCAAACGACTCTTCCGGCACGCTCGTAAAAAGCGGCCAGACGCGTGGCGAGATACGCAGGATATCCCTCCTCGCCGGGCATCTCTTCCAACCTTCCCGAGACCTCCCGAAGTGCTTCCCCCCACCGTGAGGTCGAGTCCGCCATCAAGGCCACGTCGTATCCCATGTCCCGATAGTATTCGGCCATGGTGATTCCCGTGTAAATCGAGGCCTCTCTTGCTGCCACCGGCATGTTCGAGGTGTTGGCGATCATTATAGTCCTCTGGATCAAGGGTTGTTTCGTCCGGGGGTCGACTAACGCGGGGAATTCAGTAAGTACGTCAGTCATCTCATTGCCTCTCTCCCCACAGCCGATGTATACCACAATCTGTGCGTCTGCCCACTTTGCGAGTGTTTGTTCCGAGACGGTTTTTCCGGTTCCAAATCCGCCGGGAATCATGGCTGTACCGCCCTTCGTCACCGGAAAAATGCTGTCAAAAACGCGCTGTCCTGTGAGCAAGGGCAAGGTAGGATCCAGTTTCTGTGCGTACGGCCTGCCAATTCTCACTGGCCATTTTTGTATTAATGTTATGTTGGTGCCGTTATCTAAGACGCACACCGTGTCCTCAACAGCGTATGTCCCACTTTTTATTTCAACGATCGTCCCCGAAACATGGGGAGGGACCATGATTTTGTGCGTGATGTGATACTCATCGACAGTTCCAACGACATCTCCCGAAACGACTTGGTCGCCCTTACTCGCTGTCGCGGTGAACGCCCATTGTCTTTTCCTGTCCACCCCTGGAAGTTTAATGCCACGTGAAATGAAGTCGCCGCTTTTTTCCATGAGTAGAGGCAGCGGTCTCTGAATACCATCGTAGATTGACGAGATTATTCCCGGGCCTAGCTCGACGCTTAGTGGACTTTCGGTGCTCACCACAGGCTCCCCGACCTTGAGTCCTGACGTATCTTCATAGACTTGAATGACCGCTTCATCGGCGTCTAATCGGATAATCTCTCCGTTAAGCTCCTCATCACCGACTTCGACCACGTCGTACAGTTTGGACCCCCTCATTTCATGAGCGTAAACAACGGGACCCGAAATCCGTGAGATTGATCCTTGTAGCATACCTATCTCCGTACCACGATATTGTATCCGATCGCCCTGCGCAGCATTCTTTCGATATAGTCGGCACGATCAATTCTGCGTGTTCGCGACGGTATGGAAATTATTATAGGTCGATGAGACTTTTCGATTTTTTCTAACAGTTTCGCGTCTAGGGAGTCCATAAAGTCCTCGTTTATCGCGACAATGCCCGTATCATCCTTAAATAACAAAGAGGGAATAATGTTCTTAGCCTCTTCTTCCGTAGAAGCCTCAAGCACGTCAACTCCAGCTAGGCGAAATCCTGGAGCTGTCTCTGGATCAGTGACTACAACAAATTTATACAAACACTAGTTCCTCCATGAGTTCCTTTTCCGGAGTGTATTCTGTCTTGCAGGTTGCGATTATCCTGATGTTAGTTATTTCGTTTAACTTCGCCCACAAATAACCAATGACTAAAGCGATGCTTAATGGGTCCCCTGAGAACTTGTTTAACGCTTTTTTCAGTACGAACGTATCGAGCGCCTTTTCAAGAGCGGAAATTCTCTCTGTTTTGATATAATCGTCAGAAATTTCGGCTAAGAAACCATACGACGTGCGAGCTAATTGTTGAACAACCCCTTCTGTTGTGCGCGCTTTGCTAATAGCCAGCAGCTTGTCAACGTCTAACTCCTTACCGCCGCGAATGAAGTAATACTGAGGATCTTCTAGCTCGACTTTATCTCGTATGATGCGTAAGATGCTTTTTATGTTTGTTACGTCTATTTCCAGCTTAACCATCCCTCGAACGACCGTTTTGTCGTAAGAGTCGCCAGCTACAGCGTGTAACGCGCGATCGAAGTAAAAATTGTCTAAGGCGTACTCTAAAACAACGAGATCCCTTGTTTCGTTAAACTCTTTGAAATGTTGGGTCAGCGGTCGTGCGTAGTCGATTCCCCACGTAGCCAGCAAATCGATTACCGCTTTGACATCTGGTTGCTTAATAAGTTCAATGAGCGTTGCATCATCGAGCGCGCCTGCGGGCGCTAGGCTTGCGACAATCTCATCGGGAACTTCTTGGATATTTTTTCCTCGCAAGATCGTCTTTATATTCTGGACGTCCCACTTGTTCAAGAAAACGTTGATAAAAGGCTCTTCTTCTTCTCCTTTCAAGAAAGTACGGAGGAGTCTCAAGTCTTTACCTAGATTTCGCCGCAATGCCACCTCTACACAAGTAAGACCGGCATACTGGACACTGGCATCTTCAATATCTTGTCGATAGGACGTGCTCGCTAACGCATCAATTACCCCTTGAATGTCAAGCTTTGCTGCAAGAGCCTCGAGCTCCTTACGCTCTAACAAGCGACTTTTCATGCCCCGTATCCGAGTATTGACGTACTCGTAATCCACCCTAACCACCGTAAAGCGTAGCAAAGATATGTCTTCTCAAGAGCTCTTCAGCGTTAGCTAATCGTGATTCTATCGTATTGAAGACGACAATTTTGCCGTCTTTAGTGCTTACTTCGAGCCCCCCTAAACTAGTTAAGTCGTTGACAGACTCCGAATTGTGATGTAATTCATTCAGCACTTGCTTGCAGAGGCTTTCATCCCGCTTATCGATATGAAACACTACCTTCTCAGCTTCAAGCGCGAGAACGGCTTCCTGGAGCATTTTTTTGAAGTTCTCTTCGTAATTGCTATCATTTCTGAAGCCTTCTAAGCGTTTTTTAGCTTCAATGAACGCCCTTTGTATGACTTGCTCTTTTTCTTTAATGATGCGCATCTTGCTCTCGGCTTTTGCTTGGTAAATCAGTTTGTTTCGTTCGGTCTGAACTGATTTTTGTGCCTTTGTTAGGTATTCGATCTTGATAGATTCGGCTTTTTCTTCCGCAGCTCTTCTTATTTCGTCGGCTTCTAGGTGTGCCTTTTTTGTCATCTCATCGATTCTCTTTTCAGCGCTCTCCTCCATAGATCTAATCAAATTTTCGAACGTCATTTGGATCAGTCGCCTTTTTTAAGCTCTCCTTCGAAGAGTTTCTTTTTAAATTAGGGCACTCGCTTCTTTCGTATGGTGATTCACAGACGCTGTGCTCTGTGCAGACGCTATATCGCGAACCGTTTGCCACGGAATTGTCCACACATTGCTACGTGTTAAGCTAGGACAAAAAGAATTATCGCTGCGATAACGAAGCCTAAAATGACCAATGTTTCCGGCAGTGCTACAAAAACGAGTGCTAAACCGAATAATTCTTGTTTTTCAGCAATCGCTCCTACTCCGGCCGCACCTATTCGCGCTTGCGCGATCCCCGTTCCGAGCGCACCTAACCCGAAAGCCAAACCAGCGCCAATAGGAACCCATTCTGAGACCATTTTTTATCAACTCCAATTTTTTCCACAAATTTATATTTGTTCTGTCCGTTATTCACAAGGATTCGTAGCGATATCTCGTTTCGTAAGGCCCCGCTCTTTACCACTTCTATACCTGTCTGTACGCTTATTTTGTCGTCCCTCGTTTGAAAGGATCGTATGTTCTGCCTCCACCCGCGTAAAACTTTGAGTAAAACTCTACGAGATGCAACCTGAGTGACTGGATTGAGGGGCTAAACATGCACAAAACGATATTTACCAAGTGAAGCAAAACTGCGACCAAAATACCCACTAGCAAGATTCCCATTGAGCTTCCTAGCTTATTGGCTACGAGCGCCAAAACAACAGAAGCCATACCTATGGCCATCAGCCTCGCATACGATATGATGTTTGTAAGCGAACTCATAATGTCTATTGCCGCCACTATCCCCCCGCCATACCACACGAACGGAAGAGCTATTATAAGCAGAACGGCGCCGGGCACTAAAAGCAGAGCTGGAATCACCTGAATAGCTGCGAGAAGAATCACTAGTATACTCGTTATGGCAAGCAGCATGCCAACTTTTTCATATATGAGCTTTTTATGCCCCCGTGTCACGGCGTTTACTAAGCCTAAAATGAAGCCAAAAAGGACCATAAATGCCCCAATGGCAATCGAAAAGATGAGAAACGGCACGATAATTTCCATTCTATCCAGTGTCAATCCATTTATGGTGACCGGCTCAATCCAGCCCATCATTTGCCCAAAATTCCCAAAGAACTCGCCGAAGAGGTAGCCAAAGAACATGGTGGGAAAAGAGCAGATGATCAGGATGTTCATCAATTGTTTGATGCCGTGGCTACGCGCTCCGTAGATATTTCTCACGACGAGGCCAAAAATAAGGATGCAGAGGCCATATCCGATATCGCCTACCATGAGGCCGAAGAAGAACGGGAAAAACACTGCCATCAACGGAGTTGGGTCAATCTCTTTGTATTGCGGCGCACTCATCAATCCAGTTAAAAACTCGAAGGGCTTGACGATTCGCGGGTTATCATAAAACGATGGCGCCTTGTCCTCTTCGTCTCGACTCACCTTAATGTCGTTTACTAAGACCCTCCCTTCAAAAGCCTCTTTCAGCGCTTTTTTTGTGTTTGCTAGCTGTTTCTTTGGCACCCAGCCCATCATTACGAAGGTATAGTCAGTTTGCCCGAACTTGGTAAAAACACTTAGCTCTTCGTTTCTGTCCTCAAGGACATCCTTGAGCACCGCAAGCCTCGGATACCAATGCCCCGACAAGTCCGTTAACTCATCATTCACGGTATCGATTTCGGCGGTAGTTCGCTGCCGATTATCCTCCACTAACGTCAAGACTTCATCAAACGGCTTGTCCAAATATTCAGGGGGAAGTCGGACTTCGTTGACATTTTGGGACCATATAAATGAGTGCACCTGGTCTGAGTATGCCTTGTTGAACACCGTTACGGCAGCAGTTGTCGTCGCATCCACGTCTGCGGACATGAGCTCAAATTGATTATGTGTAATCTCAGTCAGCGCTGCGCGTATGATGTCTAAGACTTCCTTAAACTCCTGCTGTATGAGAATGACTGTGACTTCGAAACCCTCTAAAACAGGGAGTTGGGCCTCTAAAGGTTGCAATTTCTCAATAACTTGTTCGTAGTGAGCGAGATTGGTCAGGGTAAACTCAAGATCACTTTTTCGCGTTGCAAGCTCTTTCGTCGTCGTCTCGAGCTCACTTATAACTTGGTTTGCCTCATTGACTAGTTCTTCGTCATTCTTCCGTCGGAGCCCTTCGTAGATTTGTGTTCGAAGCTCCTCGTTAACGGGCATGGAGGGAAGCAGGTTAAACATTCCGCTCACCTTAACCAACGAGCCTGCGACGTCGGCTCTCGGGCCCGCTTTTACACGTCGTAGCATCGTGTCTCCGGGAGCGATCGTCGTCGAGACGTCCTCCAAATGCACCGTACCCAAGTTGTACAACAAATCCACTGTGCTGTGCAAGTCGTCTTTTGGTCCGATGACCTGGATTTTGGTCATTTTTTGCAGCATATTGATCACTCTGGAGTTACAACGCTCAGAATCTTGTCGATCGCCTCTGACAAGTGCTGCTCCCCTTGCAATCTTGCTGATTCTGCCTCTTCCTCGCCGCGCTGCTTGAGCTTTTCCACCTCGTCAAGGATGATTGCTAAACCTTTTTTGTAATGCTCATCGGCCGCATTTTGTCCGTCGGTCTCGGCCTTTTTTATAATTTCAGTCGCTTCTCGTCTTGCGTCGGCGACGATCTGTTCAGCCTCTCTTCGTGCCTGGTCAGTTTCAACGCTTAGTTCTACCTCTCTTTTCCTTATTTGCTGCAACAACGAAGGTTCCGCTTCAGCCATTTTCGATTCCCGTCACCGTTTTTTATTATAATCCCCGGCGCTCCCTCAAATGCGTTGTGAGGCCGTAACTTGGAGTGCTTTGAACTTTTTTTGTTGTGTCGCATTTCGTTTTTTCGGCTGCGCGCATAACTCGCTCCCTGCACCGGTCTATTGCTCCCATTTTAAGTTTGTCGACTAAAGTGATACCATCGTTATCCACAATGTGTCACCAAGATGTTACACTATTGCTATGATTAATTATGTTGAATTAGTTCATGACACGATATATCTTGTGGAGGAATATTGTTACCGCCACGGAATTCGTTGGTCGATTGAGACGAGCTGGACAAACGAAAGGCTCCTTGGACTATACCGCTAAAACACACCCGAGCTTTTATGTATAGAGTTGTGTAACAACACACCGGTGAGAAGTATGAAGCGACTTAAAGTCAGGGACGTAATGGCGAAAGAAGTGGCGACCGTTGATCCTAGCACCCTTGTTCTCGATGCTGCAAAGCGCATGGTTCAAAAAGGAATGGACGCGTTCATAGTATCGCCGCTTGAAAAAGACGAGCCGTTTGGCATAATTACTCAGGCGGACGTCGTTGATTTGTTTGCCGATGAGGTCGACATAGGCAAAGTAGCGGTAGGCGAGGTGGCCAACAAGCCGCTCTTTATTGTGTCTCCGGGAATGCCTATTTTGTACGCTGCTAAAATGTTTCGAAAAGGTGGCGTGAGTCACCTTGCCGTGTTCAACGGACAAGAGATCCTAGGCATCATCTCGTACAGCAACGTCTTGAACGCCCTGCCAAGTTTGATGGAGCAAATCTACAGCGAATTTGACTGACTGGATCCGGAAGGTGAAGGGCTAAGCCCCGACATATTCCCGCGTTGAGAGCGTGTACCTTTCTTTAGATTACATAGTGTAATCAGGTAATTTTTGAACAGTGGTTAAATCTCTGGCTCAGCCGCTTTTTTTCCAAAACTGTTAAGTAGATATCGTGCAACCATATAACGGTTGATGTATAGACATCGATTAAGTGTATCTGTTATGTTGAGGTGATAATAATGGCGGAACAACCCTCGAAGAATTCGTTATTTGAAGACTATGGTATCGACCCTGCGCTCTCCGAAATCCAAAATTTCAAAGCAGAAATCGTGTTTGAGCTTAAGAAAGCTAAGGTGCCATTACCGATCAAGACTCGCGAGCAGCTGATGGCCGTGTTTCCAAAGGGTCGGTTTATGCAGTGTTCGATGAAAGGCCAGAAAATTGATCTTAACGAGTATATTTCAAAGATGAAGGCCGACGAGTTTCCAATTGCGTCAGCAGGCGACGTTGCTGATAAGGTAGTCTCGTCTTGTTCGCTGTAATTTGGCGTCACTTCACCTTAGCAAAATATCTGTTATCGTCCAAAGAGCTCGTATTGATGGCTTTTTTGGACAAATATTTTTTATATCTTTGTATATTTGAGCGCACATAGAAGATACATCAGCGCTCAGCGTCATTGCGTAACACGAGCTGTGATCTACGGAAAGGATACGCCACTTATGCCGCCTATGCCCCGTGTAGGCCACAAATATGATGCGTGGGACCTTGAGGAGTACCGTACTAGTGTGCGCTGCAGAGAGCAAGCCGTGCACAGCTTTTACCTCGATGAACAGTAGATGAACGTTGTGTGCATTGAGCGCGGTTTTTCGCGCGTTTTCAGGTTTAACAATATCACCCTGCGCAAGATTAAATCCCGCTAAAATGAACACGCATCTGTTGGTTTATCACGCAGGGCAATGTAATCCAAAACGCTGCACAGCGAAGAAGCTAGCCAAATTTCACTTAGTCAACCTTTTTTCGACACGACGCCCTTTGTTAAAAGAGAAGACCGTGCTGCTCGATCCTTCAGAGCGCACCCCGTTAAGTCGCGCGGATATGGTGAACACACTGGTTGCTATTGACTGCTCGTGGAACGATCGTGAGCGTGTCTTCCAATCGTTTCGCGCCCGTTGTAGACGGCGACTCCCCTATCTCATAGCGGCAAATCCCGTCAACTATGGGCGGCCGCTCGAGCTCACAACTGTAGAGGCGCTCGCGGCCGCGCTCTATATTCTCGGACAAGCACAACGCGCTAGAGAGCTACTGGGTAAATTTAAGTGGGGGCCTACGTTTCTAGCCTTAAACGCCGCACCCATTAACGAGTACGCTGAAGCGAGCACTGTAGCCGACCTTCTTGTGTGTGAACGCGCCTACAAGCGAGGCTAAACGGCCTCTTATCAACGTTATTGCGCGTTCTTATGATTATTATGAACAGAAAGATTAAATGTTGTTAGACGTATGTTGCTAAAGACGTGAGAGAGAGGTACATCTAATGGCACGTTTTCCAGAAGCTGAAAAAAGGCTATTAAATATCAAAATCTGCATGCGATGTAACGCGCGCAATCCGCCAAGGGCGACGCGGTGTAGGAAGTGCGGTTATAAAAACTTAAGAGTCAAGTCCAAGGAACGAAGAGGTTAGCCGTTTGACGATTGAACAGCAGCTTCAAGAGGCGATCACTCGAGAGGGCACGATACATCTAACGCTGATCGATCCCGACTCCCAATCACCAGAGGAAGCCGCGCATATTGCTCGGGGCGCGACAGCGGGAGGCACGACTGCTATTCTGGTCGGGGGCTCCGTTGGCGTTGGCGGCCCCGGTCTCGAGCGCACGGTGCAGCAAATTAAGAGCAACACGAACGTCCCCACGATCATCTTCCCCTCGGATGCTGGCAGCGTCAGCATTGCCGCTGACGCGATCTTTTTCTTGTGTCTGTTGAACTCGAGAAATGTGGCGTATCTCAGCACAAACCAAGCTCTCGGCGCCGTTTTTATCAAAAGTTACAGAGTGGAGCCGCTTCCTGTGGCGTATATCATTGTCGAACCTGGAGGCACTGTTGGCTGGATAGGTGACGCGCGGCTGATTCCACGCAACAAACCTGAGATTGCTGCCGCGTATGCGCTCGCCGGAAAATATATGGGCATGCGATGGATCTATCTGGAAGCGGGTTCAGGCGTCCCAGATACGGTGCCTGCGGCAATGGTCAAAGCGGCAAAAATAGCCATAGACGATACAAAGCTCATCGTCGGCGGCGGAATACGGACGGATAAACAGGCTGCGTTGCTCGCAAAGGCAGGGGCGGATGTAATCGTAACGGGCACTGCTGTGGAAGAGAATACCGACATCGAAAACAAGATCGCAAGTTTTGTCCGCGCAATAAAGCGCTAAGCGTTTTTCCGTCTCGCGTCACATTCTGACGGTTACTTGCTTTTGTTCTTTTCAATCCAGCTGCTGTAGTTGCATTGTGGGCATCCAAGGTCCCACACTCGCTTTCCGGTCTGCACTTTGATTAGTCGCATATCATGCTGCTTGCACTTGCGGGCTGTAACGCGAAGCCTCCCTGATTTAGGCAGTGGGAGTCCGAAGGTACAGCTTGGATATCCCGAACACCCTACGAAACGCCCGCCTCGTTTCGAGCGGCGCACGATAAGGTCTGAGCCGCACTGAGGACATGTTCCGACAGTCGCATCGCCACGCAAGCCCGTTTGCAGCGACGCGCTAATCTCTTGGTATCGTTCATCAAGCGTGGTCAAGACATTGTCAAGAATGTCCCTCGAGTTGATCACTACAAACTCCTTTGAAAGGGAACCTGCAGTGATCTTCTCCATCTCCTCTTCGAGTAGGCGGGTCATCTCAGGTTTCGTGATAGTCGGTGCAAAGCGTTCGAGTGATTCGGTGACGCTACACGCGATACCGGTCGGACGTAGGGGACTTACGTCGACATAGCCCCGTTGAGAGAGTTTTGTTATTATCTCATGCCGGGTGCTTTTCGTTCCCAGCCCAAGTTCTTCCATCTTTTTGATAAGCTGGCCTTGC
>DASVJT010000104.1:0-10555 GCA_036385775.1 archaeon | reverse complement strand
AAAAAAGAGGTTGTGCCCGTCGAAAACATTTAAAAAAGGTGCAACATACGGATGCAAATCGCCCCTGAAGGCGATTCGGCTCATGTAGTTCTCCTTTGGCTCATGTAGTTCTCCTTTATTAGACTGTCATACTCTTTTTTTTCCATACGAGGGATCTTCAAAAGGTCCATTTCTCCCACCTATCCTGTCTGCATTTGATTATCTCAACGTTCCGGCAAAGACCTGCCACGTCTTTGCCTTCGCGACCACGCTCTCGTCTTATCATCGAAAGTTCAGCTGTGATATTTGCGTGGGCCGCACTGTTGCCTTCAGTAGGGCTTACCTCGATCTCTACTACTTCACCACCTCATCGGTGGGGTGCTTGTTGGCATCGCGGTAAGTTTTGTTATTACTCGCGTCGCGAAACGCATCGATGGAGAATTGACGCGCATCGCGAATTCACTGCCGCCCGCGACGACGTGGCAAGGCGCCATCAAAGGCCGCTCGTGTTCATCACGCAGCCGCTTCAGGTAACCCACACTTTGGTGAGGCGCGGGGAAGAAACATCTTCAAATGGTTCGTTCTAAGACGGTATCTATTTAGCTACCCCTGTATGTGGGATAGTGCATGTTTCTAACGCAGGGTATTTTGGCCCTGAGCATTAACATCATCGGCACACTTAGCGATTTCATCATATCTGTTATCGCACAGCTCGGATATACGGGCGTCTTTGCCGGTATGACGTTGGAAAGCGTTGGTTTGCCGATCCCGAGCGAGATTATCATGCCCTTCGGAGGATACGTCGCGTGGGAAGGGGGGCTAACGCTTATTGGCGTTGCCCTCGCGGGCACGTTCGGATGCCTTGTGGGTTCTCTGATAGCCTACTACATCGGCCTGTGGGGAGGAAGACCCCTGCTCGACCGCTACGGCAAATACGTACTCATACGCAAGAAAGAGCTCGATCGGGCACAAGAATGGTTCGAAAAGTATGGGGATCGCGCTGTTTTTGTCAGCAGGCTGCTCCCTGTTGTCCGCACCTTCATCTCCTACCCAGCCGGAATTGTCCGTATGGACGTCAAGAAGTTCTCACTCTACACCGTTTTAGGATCGTTCCCGTGGTGTTTGGGTTTAGCATATATAGGCTTCCTCCTAGGCCCCCACTGGGAGGATATTGAAGGATTATTTGTTTATCTTGATGTTCTGGTCATTGCAGGCATCATCGGGCTCGTTGCTTACCTTATTTATCATCGAGAGCGTATTGTGTCACATATACGCTCATCATAGTGGTCATAGTCCCCCTGTGGCTCCACAAGAACGCTGTCGTTTACGGGCTTGGTGGTTCCACCGGCGCAGGCATCCTTCCGAGTAGACACTTTGGGCAGAAATAGCGTATCTCCGCTCTACAAAAATGAGCTAGATAGAGTAAGGCGACGGTCGAACAGTTGCTCGAAGTAATCGGGGTTGGGGTATTGAACGTGTCGAGTTTCTTGATACCGCTCATTCGGACATCGTTCCAAAGGCGCTAAGACTTCCCTGTATGCTCGGTACTATTAGTATTCTCTACGGCACAAAATAGGAAGGTTAACACGTGTTATTCGATAATATAGCAGCTTAGCTTCGTCCTAACCCTAAACTTAAAGTTCACCAATAAATCTTTCCTTTAAGGAACGCATCAACGCCGTGTGTCTTTATTTTTTTAAGATTTTTAACGTTAGCGTCTCCGTGTGTAGGCGTTAAAAAATTAAATTTATCGCACGTTTCAAAGTCTGTGCACTCCCAGCAACCCTGAAAGTCGTGCTTGCGAGCACAATTCCTGATCTTGCACTGTGGTGGCCCTCCGTTGTCGCGACATCCACGTTTGCACCGGAGCTTCACCATTGCGCCCAACGTTTCATAGCACTGCGGATAATTAGCGAAGGGCTCAAAAACCTCCGCTAACGCTGAAGCAACACGGTCAAATCGATACTCACGTAGCTTCTTTCTTAAATCTCGAGCGAGATCTGGTATCTCTCCGGCGTTCGGACAGTTATCGCAGCATAACCCGCAGTATGAGATGCACTGAATTCCTTCATTAACTTGAACCGCGTGTGACGTCATCAAGGCATCAACTCTTTCGTTTAAGCATGAAAGTTCTTTTTCATTTGTAATGTTAGACTGTCCCCACTCTCAAAGCGCTTGCTCTCTACTTGACAACGTCGATCTATTCCTTTCTACGTAGCTCATCGATCCGCTCTTGCGCATCAACGCCTTGCGTCCACGCATTCTCGAAGATCGATAAGAGATATTCGGCGTAAGTAGGACCGTTGCCCCAGAATGCAATAACCTTGCTGTCACATGAGAGCTCTTCGGGATTAACGACCACAGCGCTCAGACTCTCCATCTTATCAACAACGATAAAAAATAATCCGCTGTACCCTTCGACGTGGTGCAGAGTTTCTCCGCTATCTATGAAACGTTGCGCTAGCTCGATGTAAGGAGGAGTGATGGAGAGGATGCCTCGTATGCTACCCCCATTAGCCATGAACGTTGCGGACAGGTCGGACAAACCGTAGTAAGTCGCCATTACCAATGGGGAAGGCGGAACTATCCAGACGATTTCGTTCTTTGCAGATTCAATGATGTTTGAAATAACAGCAAATACTTCCCTGACGCTTGTTATTATCTTTCCGGCTGTCATTATTCTAGAGTATACCCCTCTACTATTGGTTTAATCTTTCTACGAACCTACTTTGCTACTGACGGTCGGAAGTGGGCGGTTTAGCTATGCCAAGGCACAAGGCCGGAATCAGGCTGATCTCAAGCTGACTACGGCCCGCACAGCAGTAAACCAGATTGTGCGGAGGCGCGACTCAAGCGGAAACGAACGGCGGGGGGCCTCCATCGCCGGCTTGGGCAACTGATCGAGTATCTGTCGTTGACGGAAAACGTTGAGGCTTGGTGCAACATTGCCATACCGTCTTTTACCGATTTGTGGTATTGTGACGCCCGGTAACGCCTATTTGGTTCTCGCGTTGTTAAGCTAACCTTTATCATCATCTTGTTCTTTTACGTTGTGAGAAACTGATGCAAACTGATTACGATTTTATCCTCCGGTTGATCGGTTTTGGGCTCAGCGAAAAAGAGGCGCTGCTGTATCTGCAGCTGCTTAAGTACGGCCCTAAGACGCCGTCACCGCTTGCCAAATCGCTGCACACGTATCGCGAGGACGTATATCGAACGATGACCAGTCTTATTGAGAAGGGCATGGTGAAGCCCTCTTTGGATGCACCCACCGTTTACATTGCGGTTAACCTAGAGACTGCGTTGGCAAGCGCGCTTGCGAAACGGGAGAGCGAGCTGCGCGAGATGGAGCTGCTCAAGCTACAACTGAATGAACTTGCACGGCAGCAGCAGTTTCAACCCGGTGCTGATGGTGTTAACATTAAGCTTCTTAAAAGTGTCAAAGAACTTGTTAATGTAGCTAAACCCCTAATTGACTCGCTGCAGGAGGAGTTGTTGCTGGCGGTTCCAGCGCCAGCCGCGATCATCGCTACGCGCTTGGGCATCAAGGGCACCGCGAGCGAGTTTGTCACGCGCGGCGGTAAAGTGCGCGTCCTCACCGACATCTCGTATTCAACTATCGACTCGATGCACGAACTCATGGAAAGCGGGGGAGAAGTGCGCCATCTCAATCAGCACAAGATGCCGTTCGTCGTCTTTGACCGAAAAATCGCAATGAGCGGGATTGACGTTGAGTTCGCTCATTCTTCGCTTAGCCAGCCGATTGCCGCGCTTTATACCGATGATCCTACCTTTGCCCAATATCTCGCGTCCACCTTTGAGATATTATGGAACCAAGGGATCAACGCTGAGGATCGTATTCAACAACTGCTTGAGCAAGGCCCTCCGCAAGCTGACTACCAATAGCATTGCTGCTTGGAAGGCGAATAATTCCCCTCTTTTTTCAAAAGGCCGGGTGCGCCGTCTGGCTCGCTTAGTTAACAATAACTAAAGACCGTCGAAGTAAGCGGTCTCACAAAAAGTGAGAAGTAGCGGGTGACCGGCTAAATTATATGTCGTGCGACCGAGTCATATGGATAAGGATGGTGTCACGTTGGGGTTGATCGAGATTACTGATTCTATCAAGAACATGGAGATCAGAGGAGCGGGACTGATCGCTCGGAGCGCGGCGGAGGCGCTACGGGAGCAAGCCCAAGAATATCAGGGCGATGACCTCGCAGAACTGCATCGGCGTCTCGAGGAGGGTAGAAGGTCGCTTATCTCTTCCCGACCCACTGCCATATCACTATGGAACGCGGTCCAGGCCACCTTGAGGGGGTCTTCCAATGCGAGGGAGACGGAAGAGCTGCGCGCCTTGGTGATAGCCAACGCCAACCGTTTCATAGAACGGTCCAGTAAGGCCGTGGAGATGATTGGACGGATCGGTTCCAAGCGGTTGAAGAGCGGGATGGCCGTCCTCACCCATTGCAATAGCAAGGCCGCGCTGGGCGTCATCAAGACCGCCCATGCCGATGGCAAGGACATCAGCGTCTATGCCACAGAGTCGCGCCCTTGGAGGCAGGGTATGCTGACATTGAGGGACCTCTCCGCCGCCCAGATCCCCTCTACCCTCATCATCGACAGCGCGGTACGCTGGATCATGAAGGAGGTAGACATCGTGCTCGTGGGGGCGGACACCATCTGCTCTAACGGAGCGCTTATTAATAAGATCGGCACCTCCCAGGTAGCCCTGGCCGCCGAGGAGGCGAGGGTGCCGTTCATAGTCTGCGCGGAGACCTTCAAGTTCTCCCCCAAGACCGTAATGGGGGAGTTGGTGGAGATAGAGGAACGGGACGCCCGTGAGATCGTGGACCCACGCGAGCTGCCGGCTGGGGTAAAGGTCCGGAACCCGGTTTTCGACTCCACTCCCGCCGAGCACATCGATTCCATCGTCACCGAAATCGGAGTGATCTCGCCCTATGCCGCTTACGAGGTAATCGTCAACGAGCTCGGACAGGAGTCCATCTTCGAAGCCAACGAGGGGTGAATATGGAATATTCGGAGAAATATCTGCACCTGGGAGAGAACGTCGACCCCGATGCTAACGTCATCTGCAACTATAAGATCACGACCGACTTAGACCTCAGGCTGGCCGCAGCGGCCATCGCCACCGAGCAGTCCACGGGGACCTGGACGGGCATCTCCACCCTCAACGATGAGATCTTCGAGAAATATCATGGACGGGTCATCGACATCCAAGGAAACGTCGCAACCATCGCCTACCCGGCGGACATTTTCAGCATCGACATCGGGGGAGTGCCGCAGATCCTCAGCGTCATTGCCGGTAACCTGTTTGGCCTAGAGGGGTTAAAGGGCGTGCGCCTGGAGGACGTGGAGTTTCCCCACGGCATGCTTCGCGAGTTCAAGGGTCCTAAGTTCGGCATCCCGGGGTTGCGGAAGATCCTGAAGCGACCGAAAAAACCTTTAGTAGGTACTATAGTAAAACCGAAGATCGGGCTGCCCCCCCAGGGCATGGCTGATTTCATCTATGAGGCTGGAATGGGAGGGCTGACCAACGGCAAGGATGATGAGACGTTGTCCAATCAGAGGTTCTGTCCGCTGGAGGACAGGGTGGTCGCTATCGCCGAGGCCATCGACCGAGTCAAGGCAGAGACAGGGCACGTGATGATACACGCCATCAATGTCTCCACCAAGGGAGACCAGATCCTGGAGGTCGCAGAACGCGCCCAAGAACTGGGGGCGTCGGAGCTGATGGTCGATGTGATCACGTGCGGTTTCGCCGCGGTCCAGGTGCTGGCCGAGGACCCATCCATAAAACTCCCCATCCACGTCCACCGCACCATGCACGGCGCTATTACCCGCAATAAGGACTTAGGCGTCTCGATGGTAGTATTCGTCAAACTGGTCCGTATGTGCGGCGGGGATGCACTGCACGTAGGGACATTCGGGGTGGGAAAGATGAAGGGCAGCTCGGCCGAAGACCTCGCTAACCAACGCGCCTGCGTCGGGCCTGCGCTTCCGTATGAAAAAGTGATGCCGGTATGCTCCGGTGGGATGCACCCCGCACTCATCGAGCCGTTAGTGAAGATCGCCGGCACCAATGTCCAGATTCAAGCGGGAGGAGGCGTGGCCGGACACCCCAGAGGGGTCCGGAGCGGGGCCCGAGCTATGGTCCAGGCGGTCGACGCGGCATACCAGGGGATTCCTTTTTCGGAATATTCTAAGAGTCATCAGGAGCTCCGAGAAGCGATCAATAAGTGGGGATAGATATGCAGCTCACAGCAAAGTACATCGATATGGAATCCGCGGAATTCACCGCGGTCCTAAATACGGAGGATGCCCGAGAGATCGGGATCCGGGAACAGGACAGGGTGCACATCAAGCACGAGCGTAGCTCCGCGGTGACCGTGGTACAAACCAGCGATACTGTGGTGAAGAAGGGGGATGTGGGGATCCTGGGTAAGGCCTGGTCCGCGCTAGGGCCAGACCCCGACGAGCTCATCGAGGTGGTGGCGACGTCCAAGCCCGAATCGATCGAGTTCATCAAAAAGAAGATGGACGGTAAGGAGCTGACCACTGAAGAGATTCGGACCATAATCGGCGATATCTGCTCCCACAACCTTAGTAATATCGAACTTTCCTCGTATATCGCTTCGCTCTACATCAACGGCATGAACCTGCGGGAAACGGCCGACCTGACCCGGGCGATGGTGGAAACCGGAGAGACGATCAAGTTCGACCGCTCCCGGGTGTTCGACTTCCACTCAGTCGGAGGATGCCCAGGCAATAAGATTACCTTGATCGTAGTCCCGATAGTCGCGGCAGCCGGACTGCTAATCCCTAAAACCTCCTCGCGGGCCATCAGCTCGGCGGCGGGTACTTCCGACATTGTGGAGGTGTTCGCCAGAGTGGACTTCGACGGGAATAAGCTTCGCAGCATCGCGGAGACCACGGGAGGGGCATTGGTATGGGGCGGGTCGGTGAACCTCGCCCCGGCTGACGACCTCATCATTAGGGTTGAGTATCCGCTCGGCATCGACCCCCACGCCCAGCTTTTGGCCTCGGTCATGAGCAAGAAGAAGGCAGTGGGGGCAGAGTACCTAGCCATCGACATCCCGATGGGCGAAGAGACCAAGGCGCCCACTATGGAGAAGGCAAAGGCGTACGCCAAGGACTTCGTCGACCTGGGTGAGATGCTAGGAATCCACGTGGAATGCGCCATCACGTACGGAGGGCAGCCGGTAGGTAGGGCCATTGGCCCAGCATTGGAGGCCCGGGAGGCCATCGCCATACTAGAGGGCGAGCAGCATCCCAGCAGCGTTGTCGAAAAGGCTTGCGGGATGGCCGGCATGTTGCTGGAGATGAGCGGGATAAAGCAAGGAGAGGTCAAGGCCCAGGAGCTACTCATGTCAGGTGAGGCACTAGGTAAGTTCAGAGAGATCGTGGCCGCACAGGGTGGGGACCCCAATATCAGGTCCGCGGATATAAAGATAGGGCAGTATAGCCACGATGTTATGGCCAACAGGTGTGGCTACGTCAATAGCATAAGCAACAAGGAACTGGTCGCTTTGGCCCGCGCCGCAGGGTCTCCTTGGGACAAGGGGGCGGGGATCCAGCTCCATAAAAAGCGGGGAAACCGCGTGGACGATGGGGAGCCGGTTCTTACCATCTACGCCGACATCCGTGCCAAAATGGACCAAGCGGTGGAGCTTTCCCGAAAGCTGACCCCCGTCACTATCGAGGGTATGATCCTAGACAAGCTCCCGTACAACCGAACCACGGTCATCGAGCAAACCTTCAGTCCCCCACGGTCGCCCTAACGACCGAGGATGTGAGTTATGACGGACGCGTCACCCGGCGACTTAGCAGAAGGAATGCTAAGGATCAGAGAACATGATGTACGAATAGGAGATACACTCGCAGAAGTGCGACACTTTACCGCAGTCTCTGGGATCCTTTTTGGTTTCCTGCTCACTGTGTCTATCGCATACACAGCTCCTGTCCCCTAGATCGTTCCTCGCGTCCTTCTCCTCTTAGCACTTGTGTGTACTGGATCTACTACGCTCATCTTCATCTTGCCTCCATTATACCACCACTTGCGCTTTCCAATGGATGAGAAACAGACGCTACAGTTCCTCTGGCGAAGTCATAAGTTCATCTTGTGGGGCATTGTGCCTTTCTATGCGGGCGTTTATTTCTCGGTGTTTCTTGCTTTATAAAACGTCATCGGGGCTTCAGCCGCCGCCCGTAATTGCCACAGCTATGGTAATCATCCCTTTTGTTGCTTACGAACTGAGAAAAATCGGCGATCCAAAGGAGCTCGGATAGGCACAAAAAAAGTTCAGCATGCGCGCAACAATCTGTTAGCTAAGCAGCAGATTTTCGTTTCAAAGGGATGTTCCAGCCAATATTTAGCTTCAAATCGTATGGGATCGTCTTTATAAGGCTTCTTGTGGTCGAATATATTATTTAGGATGATTCACGGGATTACGAATATAACTATACTTTGAGACGCACCGAAGCTCTATCGCTCCTCTAGGCTCATTTCGAATCGAGATTTCGCCCTTCAAACAATTACAAACTTGTCACACATTGCGCGCTTTATTCCTGCAATCGCCGGTCAAGACTAAATGCACCTAGCTGTCGGAGAATGCCATACAAGTTCAGTTCACCCCACTGCTCCGCAACTCTACCCTTATCGACGCGGAAAATGGTAATTCCTTCCAGGGTTACCTTTTTGTTAGTAGGGGGCACGTCTAGGAAAGGTCCCTTGTGCGTCGCGTGTCCAGACCACCGAATCACTACCTTATCAGCCTGCGCGATCGCGTCCTCGACGACGATTTTGGCATCAGGAAAGGCGGTACGATAGATTGCACTGGCTTGCTTGGTACCCCTTACCCCCGACAAATGACCCTCCAGTGGGTTATGATCGACAAAGCTTAGCGCAGTCGTTTCTTCAATCGTCAGTAAATCGCCAGAATCGAACGCTCGAAAGTTGCGCAGCACAATAGCTCGGTTTCTCTCTTCGCTAGACATGTCTTTTCCCGAAAACTCTTACGGTTTGATCTCTGCCCTACGAACGGCGAAATTTGGCGCAAAAAAAGGCTTCTTCACTCTTTTGCTGCCCCTTTTATACAGTAGAAGGCTTCGCCGAGGGCAAAAGTTGCCGATACGGGGCAAACTTTACACGGACATTTAACACGCCGTGGAATTTTCGGACTTGAGCCGATACCGCAAAAAAGTGTATCACTTAGCTCGTTCTGATTGTACGTGGGACAATCTCCTTTATCACAAATACAGTCCTTCCTGTTGGCTTCGGTGTCTGGTACTTGCATACACATCTCTCGTTTTACATTTTGCTGACTTCGGTAGCTGCGGATATGCGCAGCCAACGTACAGAGGCTTTCATTACCCATTCCGTACGTTTAAAACCGTTTAGTTCTGAATAAGGGATGAGCGCGCCACTGGTATAAGATTTTCGAGATCCCAAGCTGGCCGCCCGTTTGCGCGTGACCTGCCCTCATCTTATCAATGAATTTTGGCCCCTTAAGCACAAATTAAAAAGTCTTTATCGCACGACTAGTATTGCAGGCGAAGCTCGATGATGCAGATATACTCAGTTGGACATTCGAATCGATCGCTGCAGGAATTCATTTCGGTTCTATCGCATTATGCCGTTTTAACGGTGATCGACGTCCGCAGTCATCCGCACTCACTCGCCAATCCCCATTTCAACAAGGAAGTGCTTGAGTACGAACTGCCACGGTTAAGCATTCAATATTGCTGGATGGGGGAAGGATTAGGGGGATTCAGACCCCAGATGCCGAACGATTCGCCAAACACTGCGTGGAAGGTGAAAAGTTTCAAGAACTACGCGGATTACGCACTCACGGATGCTTTTTCTGACTCCTTGTCGGCACTTACTGCTCTTGGCACAAAACAATCCACCGCCATAATGTGTGCTGAAATTCTTTGGACGCGTTGCCATCGCCGGATTATCGCTGACCATCTTTTAGCGCTTGGATGGGGGGTCGTTCATATTGTCGACGCTTCTCGTTCTACGACCCACGAGCTTACCCCCTTTGCGAAGGTTGACGGCGCACGCATAACGTACCCCGCTCCCGTTCTTCAGTATTCACTGGATCATTTTCAGCCAGAATAAGACTCAATCACGCGTATGTTGTTCTTGTTATCACGAATCCATTTGAGGCGTCAGAGCGATCATAAGAGGATGCATCAAAAAATGGCACGCCACGAGCTTCAGGTCGCATGATTTGACCGAATTGACCATATCCTTAGGTCGCGTGAAGCGATATCTGCCTCTTTGAGCTTCCAATCGGAGATACCTCTGCGCCGAGGATGTTATTGAGGTCAAAGCCGTACAACGTAGCGTCTTTTTCTAAGACGACCAGTCGTCCTTTTACACCAATGACGAGGCCCAAGAGCATATTCTTCTCCTGCAATGGCCGCATCCAGAGCGGTACATCAAAATAACGGAGCTTAGTCTCACCATTAATGTCCATCTTAGCTTTCATAGCGTCCCAAGCCGCCCAGTCGATTTCAGTGTCAACGAGCA
>DASVJT010000103.1:0-1793 GCA_036385775.1 archaeon | reverse complement strand
CGTTGTATTTGTCGTCGCGGTTGCTGTTACAGAGGGTGACACCGTAGGACTTGGTGTAATACTTATAGGCGATGATTCGATAGAAGGAGTCGCTATCGATTTGTTTGCAGTTTGAAGAGAAGCAGATATAGCGCCTACTACGATAAACAGTGACAAAACAGCTAGTAAGGCATAAATAAGATATCGCTTCTTAAAGCGAGGAGCAGTTTCGAGAGGAGCTTCGTACGGCGGTTCTGAGTCCGAAGTTTCTTCTAATGGAGGCGGCGGCGGAGGAGTCGCTTGCGTTGTTTCTGAAGAAAGGATAAACGAGTTACCGCAGTCTACACAGAGTGCAGCGTACGGTTGGTTCTTCGCTCCACAGTTCTCGCAAATTTTTTCGTTGCTCATGACGCGCTCCTTGAAATAAACCGGACGAAGAAATAGAACGAAAATGCCTTTTTATAGTCTAATATCTACTGGATCACGCACAAAACTTAAAGATATCGATTTTATACGCTCAGTTATCGTTTTTTAAACATATTTGCAGCAATCTGCGTCATCACGTTTTTCTTAGGCAGATAAGTGAAACGTTGATTTAAGTCGCACACGTTGCTCTAAGGCTGGTAGTCCTAAACTTGAGAAATTTTGGTAGAATGAGGGTTTGCACAACTGGAGATCGCAAGCCCATAAATAAATACTGAACACTACAATGCGAAGAAAACGCGAACCTGTCTTTCAATCACCTTTTCAGGTTTTTTTGCCGGTTTCCATTCTAAGGCTAGTTAGCCTTTATGACGCCGCATTGTTGAACGTTGCGTTAAACGTTATCACTACGTCGTCAACTTGGATTATGTAACTTGCAGGAGCTGTTGGGGAGTCGCGCTCCATTTTTATATATGAATTCGTGCTTGGCAGGCTTTGCGTAACATTGAGGTAGTGCTTATGCTCATTAAGCGAGCTCGCAGTTGTTAAAGCCGGGAAACCAATCAGCTGTGCGGCGCTGGTAGCATTATAACCTTGACTGATGGAACTGACATATTCGTTTGCTTTTGCAATAGATCCTAATTTTGTGTAATTAGCAGTATAGTTGAGGCTTTGAGTCGGGTTGCTCATCTTGTAAGTCACCATTGCGGTTGTAGCGTTGACCCATTGGGGGGGTGATTGGTACAACGATCGAACCCACGCTGTGCTATTGTACGCTTGTAGATCGTCGCTGATGACTGCTTGGAGCACTGCATCGTGGCTTGTGCCGCCAGATGTTGATTGTGCGCTCTGGTTCGTGCTCGAAGTGCATCCGGCAGCTAAGACACTAGTGATTATGGCTGCAGCAATAAGGATGGCGACTTTCGATTTCATGACCTTTAATTAAACACGGATATTATAATTAAGTTTTCTATTTGATGAACGCCGACCTAAATGATGATTTTTTTCAAAAAGAATAGCTATCCAGACTCTAATAATCTTTTAAGCTTAAGTAAGCTTTTAAAACGCAAATTAGACTATCAGAAGCTTTTTTATCTAGAACCAAAAAACAAACGAGCAAGCCAGTTTTTAGAGTGTTCGCACCTGCCTTCCTTTACTCTTTATTCTTCTGAAAAATGCTGAGAATTTCGATGGGGATGGGAAGTACAACGACTGAATTATTTTCTTCGCCGATTCGAACCATCGCCTGGTAGAGCCGAAGCTGCAAAGCCGCCGGCGACTTTTCGATGGTTTTGGCCGCTTCTAGCAGCTTATCTGCTGCCATCGCTTCACCTTCAGCAAGCGTAATACGGGCGCGCCTATCTCGTTCTGCTTCTGCTTGCGCGGCCATA
>DASVJT010000102.1:0-7113 GCA_036385775.1 archaeon | reverse complement strand
CATTTATATGTGTTTGACATAGTATGCGTGGCCGCCGTGGCTAAGCTCGGCATAGCGGCTGATTCGTATTTGAGCGTTGCTCAAAGAATTATCAGCAGATCGAGGGTTCAAATCCCTCCGGCGGCTTGTTCATATTACTGCATTACTTTACGCACGTTTTAAAACCGGGTAGGACTGATACGAGAGCCGAAGCAAAAAACATTTTAATTAGTGTGGGAATACATAAAGTTTATCATCCATAAAGATAATCGGAAACACGATGGCTGGCGAGTTAAAGAGTCAGAGCTTAAAAGAGGACATAATCGAGCAAATAGAGAAGCTCGATGTGTTGCGCGAGAAAGGCTTTATTACGAGTGAGGCCTACGAAAAGCAAAAATCAGAGTTACTCGAACTCCTCTGAAGACTCCCATCTGGTCTCTTTTGTCACTTTAGGCCTTGTCTTCTAAAGAACTTTTGCATATCTTTTTGTGAGCGAACGCCTTTCATCGTCCGTTGCATCACCTTATGATATTTCAGAAGCTCGCGTACATTATCAGCAGGAACACCCGAGCCACGTGCGATCCGCTTAATGCGTGAACTGCGAATAATGCGGGGATGTTCGAGCTCTTCGTCAGTCATTGAATCCATGACAACTTTAAAACGCTCTAGGCTCTCTTTCGTCGATTGAAGTGCAGCATCGGGGATATCGACACCGAGCGAACCAAGCGGAAGCATTTGGACGATTTTGGAAAGCGGCCCCATCTTGCCTATCGCTTCCATTTGTTTGTACATATCTCTAAGAGTGAAATCACCTTTAAGCATCGCCTCTGCTTCTTCCATCTCTATAGGTGGCTCTTCTTCGATCATTTCAACTAAAGTCTTGATGTCCCCCATGCCAAGCAGTCGAGATATGAATCGGTCCGGTTCGAACTTTTCGAAGTCGTCAGTGGTCTCGCCCGTGCCGATGAACGCTATGCCCGTTCCAACCTCGGCAACCGCTGAAAGAGCGCCACCCCCCTTCGCTGTTCCGTCGAGCTTCGTCACTATGACCCCTGTTAAGCCTATAGCCTCGTTGAATGCCCGTGCTTGTTCACTCGCTTGTTGGCCAATGCTAGAATCGAGCACCAGTAAGCGCTGGTCAGCGTTCGCGATATCGTTGATGGCTATCATCTCTCGAACAAGATCTGATTCAAGCGCATGTCGTCCTGCCGTATCAACGAGTATTACATCGTAGCGTTTGAGCTCAGCGATACCATGGGCCGTAATATCAACTGCGTTCTCGTTCTCCAATTCACCGTAAAAAGGTACACCGATCCTTGCACACAGCTGCGAAAGCTGGTCATAAGCCCCTGGGCGGAACGTGTCGGCGCAGATAACGGCGGCTTTTAAGCCCTTTTTTTGAAAAAATCGCGCGAGCTTTACTGTAGTGGTCGTCTTGCCACTACCCTGAAGCCCTACCAGGATTACGGCGTGATGAGTAAGCGGGATAGTTATAGGCTTGCCAAGGAGTGCTACAAGCTCTTGATAAACTATGTTTATGACGTGTTGACGAGGGTTCAGTTTTCCGGTGAGCTCTTCTTTTAACGCCCTTTCTTTAATGCGTTTCGACAGTTGCTGCACTAGAGAGACATTCACGTCAGCGCTAAGGAGCGCTCTTTGAATGTCCCTGACGACCTCATTTAGCGTTTTTTCATCGATGCGGTTGGCTCGAGCTAGTTTTTTGAGCGTTTCTCGGAGCGAGCTGCTTAGGTTCTCCATCACCATTTACGCATCAGCCTCGTCGAATAATCTATTCATAAGCCATTGCGGGTCAAATTTGACCATATCTTCATAATTCTGTCCTATACCCAAAAAGAGGATTGGCTTGCTCGTTGCGTGCGCTATTGAGATTGCAGTGCCTCCTTTTGAATCGGCATCAACTTTAGTGAGAATCGATGCATCTATTGCCATTGCCGTGTTGAACTGGAGAGCCCGCTCCACAGCGTCGTTTCCTGCGAGGGCTTCGTCGACAAAAACTACTAAATCGGCGTCTATGACTCTCTCGATTTTCCTAAGCTGGTTCATGAGGTTGACGTTAGTGTGGATTCTCCCGGCAGTATCTGCGAGAACGACGTCCTTGTGTTTCGCTCGTGCATATTGCACCGCATCGTAGATTACCGCCGCAGGGTCAGCTCCCTGTTGGTGTTTGACTAGCTTTACCCCTAATTTTTCAGCATGGTGCTCAATTTGTTCAAGAGCTCCGGCGCGGTATGTGTCCCCTGCAGCAAGCACTACGCTATAACCCTGATTTTTGAGGCGATAAGCCAATTTTGCGATGGTTGTAGTTTTTCCTGTTCCATTTATCCCGGTAAAAACTATAGTGACAGGTTTTGGAGTGTTTTTGATGAATTCATCGAAATCAAGGCCACTGACATCGAGCACTTTTAATATTCCATCGCGCAGCGCCTTTTCGACGAGAGTCCCAACGTCTTGGCGCCATTTTCTCTTTGTACCAACAAGCTCTTCTTTTACGGTCTCTACGATTTCTTCAGTGACTGAGACCGCAACGTCGCTTTCAAGAAGTGCTATCTCAAGGTCCCATAGTGAATCTTCGAGGTCCTTGCCTTTGATTTTTCGTTCAAAAATGGATTTGTCTTGTGTGGATGCCCTTCCGCTGCTCGGTTCAACGCGCTGAGGAACTTGTTCGACATATTCAGAAGCATGTCCAATTGCCTCAACGTCAACGACATTTTGTGTCGTCGTTTCATACGAGGCCTCTTCTGGCGCCTCATCAGATGGTGTTGTCTTATCCTCTGAGGCTTCGATCGTGGCGCTGTTGAGCTCGCTTTCCTCAGTGCTGACGCTCTCTTTAAATATTTTGAGCTTCTTTCTTAAGCTCTCAAACATTTAAGGTTCCGCCGGTAATTGCGATTGAACAGCCTGCAACTTTGATTGTAGTGCGTAAATTTGGGAACCGATCTGGTTTAGTCTAGCGGCGAATTGTCCTTGCATTTCAGTCAGTTTTTTCTTCCGCTCAGTGAGATATGAAACTGCATCAGCGACGTCTACTTCAGCGGAGATGTTCGCTCCAAGCCCGATTATAACTCTATTTGTCTCAGGAATTGTGCCATAGACAAATGAATTCGCTCCAATTGGTATGAGCGTTTCTTTGCCTATCTCCGGCTTTGAAAGTGCTTCGACAGCAACAACTGCATTATCTATCTCGCTTAAGCTGAAACTGACGAGCTCCATTTGTTGTTCATAAGCTTGGGCTTCTGCCTCAGATTGTTGTAGTTGACTGAGCAACACGCGCACTTCTTGTTCGCTCGTCATGATATCACGCGTCTTTCATAACAATAGATTCAATTCGAATTAGGTTCCGCTTCAGGCCGTGTTCGCTGCCAATGAGCGAGTACAACTTTTCGGCGGCATTTCTCTCGTTAAAGCTCGAAACTCTTTTTGAAAAGCGTTCCCATGAGCGCCCTGCTTTAAAGGAACCCGTTATTTGAAAGGTTTTTGTTTCCATTACTTACCATCCATAATGACGATGCTATGAACGCCTTTTGATGTCGCTTATGATGTTAACATTCTCGTGTAAAGCGCCTTTTAATTATTGGAATACTCGCGGGGTTATCTGTTAAATAGCTATCCAAATCCCGTTATTTTTGGATGCTGGGCTAGTTTTAAAGGTTAGAGAAATCCCAGTGAATCTTCTATTCGCCCGAGCTCTATTCCTGTGCTCTCCCTACCGACGACGTAGCCTTTCGTATTAGCGAGAAGCGCAGAACCTACGAGTGGGGATCCATAATTTACTGTGCCTATGTTGACCGGAACGCCAAACACTTCATCTAGCTTGGAAAGTTCATCATCTGTCGCTTTTGGATGCGCCAAAACACCTTTGTTGGTGGCATACGCGGCCATTCCAATTGTTTTTAAGCCTGCTACCGTACCACGCTGTACGTCCACACCTAATGTCTCAGAAACGACTCGTTCAGCTCGAGCTATTAAACCAGGGTGTATCAGCGCTGCGGTGTCATTTGCGAGAATGACGTTTCCTGCTGCATTGATTTTCCCAGGAAGTTTTCGCACCTTTAAATCTTCGGCAAGTTTTTTGAGTTGTGCAACTTCGTGTCTTAGCGTGTTGCCGGAAACGACAAATCCGTTCGAGTTGCCCGCTACGAGCGAACCGACAATTGAACTCGAGCCAACGAGAGTTGGGACAGTGGTTACTCCGAGTTCTTGTGAGAAGTTCAGCTGCGCTTCATCAGACATTGGTGGCGCAGTTAGCAAGAAATCTTCAGTACACGTAGCAAAGACGCCGAGCACGGCACTACCACCTATCGTGATGCGCTTAACCACGTTGTCGCCTCGAGGCCTGGGTTCTTTGCTCGTTAATCTTATTCACGATTCGGTGGCGAGTTCTGCCTCGACGACACCGTCATCGAATTTCATTGCTCGTACAGTGATCTTGTTTGGCGGATTGCTCGAACCCCTCTCCCAAACTTTCTCGTTAATAGATCGATCAAGTTTGACTTTTTCTTGTTCTGCACTTAAATGATGGGCGAGATACTTGCGAATTTCTGACATCGCCTTCTTGCTGCGTCTCCATCGCGGCGTATGTTTGACCGCTCTTAGTGGTATGGTGTACACACGCTCCTCTTCAATTTTCGTGTCCTTTGCCATGAACGATCACACCTTAAGGCGACCTCGTCTCCAGTGCCTTCTCTTCGGGTGGGTACTTACCGTGCGGTTTGTTCGCACTATCACCCACGCGGGCACCCGCCTATTTTGCTTTGTCGCTTTCGCGAGCCGTTTCTTTTTTCCCTTTGTTACTTTGCTCATTGCAGTCCCTCTGTGGATGAAGTCGTCGGTTTGCTTGGCAGTTTAAATACCCTGACGATCAGAGTAGCCTTTTCTATTCATCGTTAATAATTGTTTACGCCATTTGTCGCTCAAAGATTCGCGATTTTCGTCCTGTGACCTTCGATTGAAGATGCTCCTTTGGAAAAACGCGGTTTACGGTTTGGTCGCCGTATAAACGCTCCATGAGTCGACGAAGCTCGACTTCATAGTCAAACGAGATACACTCGCCATAGCTGATCTCAAGTAGTTCTGCAGCTAGGCAATCAATCAGGCGTCGTCCGTAACCGAGAAGTGGGCGGACATAGTCGACGTGCATACGGTCCTCAAAACTTCGCGATTCCTGTAACGTTAATAGTGGTGCCTTGTCGTCGCGCCGTGTGCCATCTGCCACTATGCGATAGCGTTCTGCTGCACGCTCAAGCGCTGCTTTATGTACCTCATTGAGCCCCCTGCTGGGGTATCCGTCTTTGATCATCGTGTCTATGGAAGCCATTGCGAATTCTCTTTCTAAGCTAATCATTACGTGGCGGAAACCGAGCATCTGCCCCAACATGGCTGCATCATTCGATATGATTCCGAAGGAAACCGTAATCAGTTCAATTTGTGCGAAGGGACTTAGAAGAATCGCTGTTAGTGTGCTATCTTTGCCCCCGCTAAATAAAACGCCGATTTTCATCTGCGCGTGATATGTATGTTCTGCTTTTTGGGGGCAAGTTTTTTGAGGAGTTGCTTAAGTTGTTCGTCGGTTATCTGTCCAGAAAGTCGTCCGCTTTGATGTAGCGCAAGCAGTTGTGATTCTACCGAGTCCGCAAAGTCGGGTCGAGTCAATCTGACGCTGTTGAGTCGTTCTCGCGCTTCAGGCGTCAACACCTGTCGCAGGAGCGCGCTTTTTAAGGCTTGGGCTTGTTCGATCTCCTCGGTGGACGGCCCTTGCATCCCACTTTGTTGTGCTTGGAGTTGCTCGAGGCGCCGTTTCCGTATTTGTTCCAAGTCATCGTCCATAATTAACCCTCTGCATCAGCTACGCGCTTTTTGAGAGCTCATAAGCGCCGTTATCTAAGAACGCTCTACCCTCCGACGAGATCTCTCGGCCTTTCGGGGTCGTTCTCACTAACCCTGCGTTTTCGAGCTGCTGCATTGCTTTTCGAATTATGGAACCGCTGCCTTTAACGAAACGTTCGGGTTTTACTGAGTTATCAGTCTTGCCACCATAAACAGAGCGCAAGCGTTGGGTCCCGACAGGACCGTCAATTGCGATCCGCCTTAGCAGTGCAGCGCAGCGGACGTACCACCAGTCATCGTTTTGCGGTGGGTGCTCCTTATGCACTCCGGTCTTTACCCACGCTGCCCATTCGGGAGGTGCAAATCGTTCATCATCCTTTAGCTTCATTGCGGTCAATTCAATAAGTTTGGTTGCGGAAACATCATAAAGTGTGGTCATTTAATCTCCCAAATTGGACTTCTTGCTGGAATCAAGCGATTTTACGTCCTTTTTACTTATATCATTTTCTCTGATGCGTAACGCTGTTTTTTGACGTCTTTTTTATGCGGTATGGCGAAAGATAAACTGCAGTTGCGCCTTTCAAATCGACCAACTGCGCGCCCGACGCCTGACCAAGTTCGTGTGCTATCTCATCACGACTTGATTCGATCAAAGCGGTTTTGAGTATTCTTACTTTAACCATTTTTCGTAACTTGAGCTGGTCTTGCAGTTCAAGTACGATAGCAACGTTTGCGCCATTCTTACCGATCCATAGCGTCGGTACGAGTTCTGAAGAAAGCGCCTTGAGTTTTTGTGCCCCTATCCCTTTAGCCATACTGTTGCGACCTTTTATTTAATAGCGTCTCATATCGTGACACCTTAAACACGTAATGACGGTCCGCTTGTCTTTTATTCGAACGCGTGCATTCGCCCCGTACACGAAAAATGCTCCGCAGCTTCTGCAAAAACGCATTTTGTAAGTCTTTCGCAAAGGCACTCTATGTTTTGTTGCTAATTTCTGCACTAGCTCAACGTAGCGATCGCTTCTTTGCGCGTTAGCGGGAAACTCGATGAAAGCCTCTTCAAAGAGGCGGTCTATACGCTGTAAAACGATGTCTCTAACAAATTCCTTTTTCTTCTGTCGTCGGGACATTTTTTTGCGTGCGTTGTGCAAAGCATTAATATATGTTCTGTTAAAGTAATTTTTCGTCGCGCACCGATGGTCTAGTGGCTATGACTTGGGCCTTCCAACTCGTGAAGAAAGCCCACAACCCGGGTTCGAATCCCGGTCGGTGCATTGTCTGTGGTAC
>DASVJT010000101.1:0-1589 GCA_036385775.1 archaeon | reverse complement strand
GTCACCTTTGCTGGGTCTCTTAGTGCGAGCTCATTATATAATGGAAGAATCTCTTCTCGCGCTCGAGTGACAGAGATATGGTTTGTGGAGGCAATCTTTGACGCGACGCCGTCACGTAGCCTCCGTTTTGAGCGAGTTTGTCCTAGACGCATCCAACGGGTCGGGGGTGAATATCTTGCTGTGGTATTGCTTTGCTCGTGGTTCGTACGAGCAGCTACGTTTACCCCCGAAGTCATAAGTTCATTAGCATATCTCCAAAGGCCGTAATTTTGTCGCTTTCTGGTTCGCCCTAAGAATATATCGGCCTTGCTTAATATCTGAAAAGCACGTGCTAGTCCCCTTCCCTTTAAAGCGCGTGGAAGGTTTTCGTCTATCCAGTGAACAAGATCTTCTGGGGTTTCATCGACTGCGTATGAGATAATGAGGGGTTTTTTTGCATCTGTATCGTTAAAGACGCTCCTCATTAGATTAAACGAAGACTCAGCTCGATCACGCGCTGCGGTCTCTCCAACTGCCCCGCCTATGAAAGCTTGAAAGTCGTTTATTGCCGATCGTAGATCTCCTTTAGAGTTCTTCACTATTATTTCAATCGAGGGTAGATTTACCGTATCTAACGAGTGACTAACGTCCGAGACCGCCTCTTGCAGTATTCCGAGCTCAAAAAAAAAGTTTTTTAACGTAATTAATTCAGCGCTGACTGCACTCAACTCTATTGCATCGCATTGGCCATGCTGTGCCTCTTCAAGGTTGGATTTCATTTGAGAAACGGCAGCACTTACTTCAGAAATCTTCTGAAGGAGGTTAAAGTCAAAACTAAGTTGCACGAGAAGCTTAAGATCAGCTGCAACTGCCGCGAGATCAGCTTCGTTGTTTTGAATCTGGTTTGGTTCCTCTAGACGATCCATCAGGTCAGCTATAGCTTCTTTGGCGCGGAGAGCTTCTCGTTTTTCGTTATCCCAAATGTCGAGGAGTGCTTTTTGTGCGCTTTCCTCTCTGATGGCAAAAAAGGGAATTTGCGTGCAGTATCGGCGTAATGTCGAAGAGACGCCGTAGAGATCATTGGCGGTGAGTATTACCGGTTCACGTGTTTTTTTTACGATTTCGGTAACAGCCTTTGCACCGCCGCGGTCAGATGTACCGTGTAAATTATCTATTTCATCAAGAAGTATCAGCTTCTTAGCTTCGAGAAGCGTTGCGTTTTTTGAAGCTTCTCCTGCCGTTTCCGTAATAATTCTTTGAGTCCTTTTGTCGCTGGCATTTAGCTCGAGTAACTGCCATCCCATGTCATTTGCCAGTGCGATGGCAGCGGAGGTCTTACCTGTGCCAGGCCTGCCGTACAGTAACGCTGCTGATTTGTCAGACGGCCAGTTCAAAGCCCATTTGCGCAGCTCTTCCAAAGCTTTCTGATTGCCTCTTACCTCTGAAAGGGTGCGTGGGCGGTATTTTTCGACTAAGTCCATAGAAATTGAGCACAGAAATCAGGAGATACAGCGGATAAGGATATAAGAACCTCCTCTGTCTATTAATGTTTTGTGAACGATATGAAACTGGACGAATTGGCGCAGTCGCTTCGTGATTTTGAAGGCGTA
>DASVJT010000100.1:0-1594 GCA_036385775.1 archaeon | reverse complement strand
GACGACGTTTCGTAGACTTGACTGAGCGAGCTGGTTTATCGCATAATTATAGTTGCTTATTTCGATGACGGCTTTATCTGCCTGAACGACCCGATAAAAGATCACCGCATTGATCGCGCACGATACGTTGTCTTTTGTGATGACCTCTTGCCGAGGGATGTCTAGAGTGTTTACGCGCAAGTCTACTTTCTTGATCGATTGAAATGCTGGAAATGCGTAAGCCAATCCTGGGGCGTAGATTCTCTTAAATGAACCGAGGCTGAACTTGACGCCTCGTTCATATTGGTAGATTATACGAAACCCGGTGAGCAGATAGATAGCGATCGCAACGACGATGATAATGAACAACAAACTAAAGCTACCGATGTCTATTTGGGCAAACATAGGTCATCCCTTGCATATAGGATGTGCGAGTTGATCAACTTAACTGAGCGAAAGCTTTGCTAAACAGTTTTGAAGAAAAAAGCGGCGGGGGGAGTTGAGAGATTACCCAACCGAGGCGCGCCTTAGAAGGTCCTGATATCCTAGCCCACGTCTTTAATACCTCAAGCGTCAGCTGATATTGATTGCGTGGCCTAAACTGAGCCAAATATTTGTAAGTTTATGATCCCTCCGTATTGCTGCATACTCTGCGTATTATGCGATATCGTGCACGTGAGGTTGATTTGGTTCGGAAATCAAAGAAACGATCGAAAAGCGTCGCAGAATGTCTTAAAAATTATAATTACGTTACTATAAATATATATTAAAAGATCTACTTGATGTGCCTGGATTCAGCATCGTACACATCAAGCATCTTTGGATACCGAAGGTATGGGCAGTTCGGCTATTCTCCGCCCCAGTCCTCCTCCGGAAGTTCGCAGCACTTTCTGAGCGCTTCGCGAGCTGTTGCGACGGCCGGCATGCCAGCAGTTACAACGAGGACTCCCAGCGTATCCAGCACTTCTTCACGCGATGCTCCCATGTTCATAGCTACCTTCATCTGAGCTGTCGCGCAAGCTTCACAGCCCTGAGTTGCTACGACTGCGAGCGCGATCAGCCTCTTTGTCTTTGCTGAAAGCGCGCCATCACTTAGCAGCGTTTTGTCCATGTTATAGATGGTGTCAAACAATTTCGGGTGCGACTCGTAGATGAGCTTTAGTAGTGCTGGTGAGAACCCCATGTCCTGCCTGAGTTCTTTAAGTTCAATGTCTCCAATTGGCATGTTTTAAACCTCGAGATATTGATAAATGTTATAATATAAATCAATAGTTGCACTACTAACGGTGTACTCAGTGGTTATCTCAGCGCTGAAAACGAAGTTAGTACCTAAATCAAACAGATAAAACTGCTCAGATTTTAGCGATTTACTCTTTGCGTGTGGCAGCTACAAATGGAACAAAACAAAAAAGAAGAGTTTCCCGAAGATCTAAAGAGACGGGAGCGCTTAAGTGAACCCGAAGGGTTACCGAAGGGAGAAGATTGCCCCCACTATCCGTGTCATTTCAAAGGACAGGTATGCGTCTTCTGTTATTGTCCCAAGTACCCATGTGAGGACTCCCGACTGGGAAAGTGGATCGTAAGTTCTCGAGGTGACGTTGTTTGGACATGCATT
>DASVJT010000099.1:0-9522 GCA_036385775.1 archaeon | reverse complement strand
CAAACCCGGGTTCGAATCCCGGCTAGCGCATCGAACGTGCCGAGGTAGCCAAGTGGACTACGGCGCCAGCCTGGAGGTCTCGGAATCAGACAGCTGGTGAGGCTTTTGCCTCGCAGGGGTTCAAATCCCTTCCTCGGCGTTTGTTTCGTTCGCGCCTTTCTCAGCGATAACGTAAAGCTCTTCTTTTTGACCGGTAATTACTTCTAACGTTTTGAAGCCATACTCTTCAAATCGCTGCAAAAAATCATTAAGATGGAAGTCCTTAGGTTTGCCCTTAAAAACCTGCAAAACGCGCCCACCGACCTTAAGTGCCGCAGAAGACTTTAAGAGGAGATCTAATGAGTCTTTCGGTGCTGCAGTAACATCATTCAAAATGACGTCGAAGTTAACCCCGAAACTCATAAAATCAAAAGAAAATGCGTCAGCGTAAGTTAAAAGCACTTTGTCGTAGTAGTGCTCGACAACGACGTCAAGAAGTTGTTTAAAGGAAGAACTGAACTCGATTGCATATACCTTTTCGGCAAACTCAGCCGCGTACCACAAAAATCCCCCTGCACTTGAGCCGATGTCTAAAACGACGTCTCCGATTTTGATCAATCCAACGGCCTCTTGGATCCCTTTCAACTTCCAATAGCCAGCTGGCTTATCTACAGAGGCGGCGACAATTACGCTATTAACGCGCGTCACATCAAAAGAAGGTTTTAAGATCGTCCTACCGTCAACTGCGACTAACCCGCTCTTGATCGCCCTTTGTGCTCGAGAGCGAGATGCGACAAGCTTTTCCTGAACGAGATACAAATCCAGCCGCATATTGTGCACAAACTTCTTGTATGTGCCATTCATGAATAGATACGCTAAAAACCTTTACAAAATCGCCAAGCATGTGGAGTGAATTACTCGCCCGGTTTTCTAAATTTCCTGCTCAAGAGCGCGTCGTAGAGGTTTTGCTTGAACACGGATTCCAAGTTAACGGCGCTGGGGCGGTTGTTTCAGACTCAATTCGGATCCCTGACACAGAGATTGCGCGAGAGGCGAAAGTAGATCGACGAGCAGTCGACGAGACGACTGCTACTATTTTGAGCGACGAAATGCTTAAGAACTTTTTTTCAAACATAAAGACGTTCGTTTTTCTCCGCGACGTAGCACCCATCTTAGGACTTGGCGTCATAATCATTACACCCCGAGACGCTTCGCAAATCGGGATTATTGAGGAGGTTACACAAACTATCGCAGAATACGGCGTGAGCGTCAGGCAAGCAGTGACTGACGATTCTTACTTCATTGACGACCCAAAACTAACGATAATCTGCGATACGCGCATTCCTGGCGCGCTTATCGATAAGATACTAGGTCTTGCAAGCGTAAAGGGCGTTTCGATTTTTTAAGACAACTGCAGACAAGACGACTCCCGCAAAAAGGATGGGCTACCTCGAAGTATTATCTCCCCTGATGCAGCCAAGCTCCGATTCTAGGAAAGGGCCTATAATTGGGATAAGTCCAGGGGCGTCTGTTCCATGTTTACACACTATTGAATGCTCCAAGATTCCAAGCCTCTCGATCGCGTAGATATCTCGAGCGTGACCGCTACGCTTAAGCACTGCGTGAATCTGTGCGCGAGTGGCATTGTTAACATTTATCCGATCGGTCCCTCTTTTCCACCTCCAAAGTGTGTCGATCTGGTTTTTCGTTAGCTCTGCCTCATTTTCTTCGACGAGTCGCACCTCGAGTGGCAAACATCGAATTAAACCAAATCTCAAGGCAACTTGCAGAGCAGTACCACGCCCTAATTGTTTGAGCTTGCTTTGAGGCACCAAAACACGTTTTCCGCCAGCATCCAAGGCAAGATCTGTATCGTTGATCTCCACAAGCCAAGCCCGGACAATATCGCCCCGTTGAACGTCGCGCAACTTGCCATATTTCTTCGTGAGCAGGTCGGTTGCAAGCTCCTCATCGGGGCCAGATACTGTTACAGAGATCCATTTCGTGAGCTCAAAAAAAAAGGTAACTCGTAATTTACTAAGGTCATTATATAACATCGCCCCAAAGGACGGGCCCACCTTGTTTGCCTGTCCGCAGACGAGTTGCATTAGGTGAAGCGTGCTCATTGACGGTTTCTTTTCACGCGTCGTTTTGAAAACGGTCGTTACAGCTAAAAACGTCGTCGTGAAGGCTTCTTACTCTAAGTGCCGCTTGTCGCTCGACCTTAGCACAGAAATCTACTTCTGCTTTCTCTACGCTGATTCTTCGTGAGCCTTCAATTAGGTTGTCGACAGCAGTTACGATCTTCTGTTCGACCGTTCGTGGCATGTAGTCTCCAGGTGGGAAATACAACCTTTCTGCTTCTTCCGCGGTTATCCCCGCTCCAACGTGTTTCTCTGCGATTTGGGCGACGCGGTCATCTACTCCGTAGCTACGGAGCAGCTCTGCGCCAACGACACCATGTCTGATACTGTTCGTTTTACATCTCCCAATATCATGTAGAAGCCCACCTATTCGGACAAGCGCTATATCAGCATCTCCCCTCAGTTTCGCTACTTCCTCAGCGTATTGAGAGACAGCTTTGACGTGCTTGATGAGTTTATTGCTACAGCCACTGTTTTTGAGAAGCTGTAACGCTTCTTCGTATGATAGGAGGTTATTCGAAGGCAATTCTTAGTTCTTCCAGTTTTTGTCCCATAGCTTCGACCAAAATTGAACTGTCCTGATAGTCAAGCCCTCCCTGACATACCGGGCAGATGAAACCATAATCACTTGCATTCTCAAATAGGAAACGACCACAGCCGTTTTCACATGTGTAACACACGTTTTGCGCTTCAAAATCTAACCGGGTTTCAAGCTTTCGAACAAGTTTTTGGGCCTCTTCTTCTACGTTGCGCTCGACGTCACTTAGGTCTACTTTCCAGAGATATGTGAGCCACCCGCTGTCCTTATCCCTTTCACGTCGGTAGTTGGCTAAGCGATTTTCATATAGTATATACAGAGTACGCCTCACCATGTTGAGATTCGCGTTTGTCTCTTCTGCGATTTTCTCGTCGGTCAGCTCATTTATGGAAGCACGCCCTATCATTTCTAAGCCGTCTTCCCCGACAAGATTCTTCAAATAGCCCCGAACTGCGACACCAGTAACCATCATATTATTTTTTGGTTTTGAAGGGTCTTATAATTACTGACACGTATGTCACCGGAAAGCGCCGAGTTGTTGCACCCAGCCCCGACATATCTTTTTGCGGTTTCTATGTAGTGCATCGCATTATTGAACGCACAATCTCTCGACTTACCGTACCCGATCGCCGATATGACTGGTTTAGCACGTTCGATAAAGGTTCCTTTTCGAGGGATATCCATATAATTCTTGCCTTCGAAGGTCTTCTTCACGTAAAAATCGTGCTCAGCAAAATAGACCGTGCGGCATGCAAATCTGCCATATCTCCTGCGGGGAATTAGTTCACCCTGGCAGCTCTTAATATGTGCATCTACAAGGTTAATCCCTAGTGCCCCTTCTATCGTATCGAGTGTGGCTTGGAACCGCGGGTTGACCTCGATTATGACTGGGCCGTTTGCGCCAATAATGAAATCGATACCATTCGTCCCGACTAGACCGAGATCTGTCGCTAATGAGCTTGAGATTTCTTCGATTTTCCTAACAAAGCCTGTTTTTAGAGGAGTTACGCTACCACAAAAGCTAAAGCGTTGCAGAGGTCCCAGGTTCTTTAGGCCAATGAGCTGTTCGTTAATAGCTATTGTGAGTGCTTGCTTTCCAGTCGATAAAACTGACGCGCTTACATCTGTACCTTGGACATATTCCTGGAGACAAAGATCGTCCCAACCGTTCTCTTGGTACTGCTCAATACTTCTCGTTAAGTGTTGCTTATCTCTAACAAGAACGTTCCTAAATCCACCGGCTCCTCGTTTAGGTTTCAGAATAATTGGAAACGACAGGTTGTCTTCCAGGTCAAAATGCTGGGGTACGGGATAGTCTAAAGATTCAAGCTTGTGCCTTAGACGATCTTTGTCATTAACAAAACTCGAAAGAGATGAGGGGTTCCCTGCTACCCGTGGAATATCAAGCGTCTCAAATCCGCTAGCTAATATGGCGTAATCGTAAGAGATGCCTCTCACAAGCGCTTTTAAACTTCTGTAATAAGCGTCTGTATCTACTTCTGAAGATGCGTCTCTTATTAAACGCGTGAAATCTCCGCATTTAATCAAGTCACTGTCTTCATAATAGCTAACAGACTCTACATAAAACCCTGCCCGTTTTGCTGAGCAGACGATATGCCTCGTGTTGTAACCAACGACCAAAACTCGAAGCGATTCGTCAATAGAACTAGCAGTGCTATTCGATCGGCTCAGAACGATTAACACCTACCTTCTCGTTGACGTTACCGACGATCCTCATTCTGCCCGAAAAATCTGCCGCGAGCTCTTGGCCGTTCTGCACTCGATCGAGGAAAATGCTCAACGCCGCAATTTCCGAGTGTGGCTGGTTTGTAATCGCGACGTTGTAATCCGCAAGTCTGAACAGATCTGGGGGCACCTTTTCCGCTCCTACAACGACCATAAGTTTATCGGTATCAAGTTGATCAATGACGTTTGGCAGATTCTGTCCATACATCGTTAGGTGAACAACGGTCCCCCGGTCGTGTTTCCACAAAGATATCTCATGTTTCCAGCTTACTTGGTCGCGAATCCAAAAGTTCCCGCCCCAACGTTGCACGACATCACGGATCGTAGAGACAACAGACTGGTCAGACGCTGCAAGAAGCATTCCTTGTGCCCCCAGCGCTCTCGAGCACAGTCCGACGTGCGTTGTAACGCGTCGATCGCGCTCGATTCTGTGACCTACTCTTAAAACGACGATTTCCATACTAGTTTTACCTGAGATTACGAATAGATGAATATCGTTTTGAATAAATTGTATATCTTACATAAAGTAGTAGTGTCGAGCCCAAATAACGGATATTAACCCAAGGGCCCAAACAAACATGAACGTGAGGCCACTTGCAAATCACAAAAAACGATAGCTGCGATTTATGTTGTTTATCCTTTTCCCCAACCTTGGACTAATACCACTTAACGCCTACCGCTTCTAAGAGATGCCAACTCGGCCAACAGATGATGTGCGGCTCGTAGCAGATTCGCTCCCTGAAAATGCGACGGCAATCGAGCAGTACGTTGACGACCATATTCATTATGCTTACGATTTTCAAACCTATGGCGTCTTTTGGTCCATTCCTACGCCCAGCGACGTTCTCAAAGCACAGCAAGGAGACTGTAAATCAAAAGCCGTCTTGCTAGCAAGCTTGCTTGAAGCGAAGCAGATTCCGCTCACGGTCAAAGTGTCCCCCACGCATTTCTGGGTTCGATTACAACGGCAGATTGCGAACCAACTTTACCGAGCAATACGAGACAACGCAGGTTGCCTTTGCTGAAAACCGCAGTTCAAGCTCCCAAGAGACACGAATGCGTTACTCTGCTCAACGCATGCGAGGACGTGGTATGGACGTCAATGCCGTTCTTCAGAAAGATTGCACTTATAGGTGGACTTGTCCTAATTGCTCAGTTCGGGCATTTCAAAGGGTCTAAAAAACGATGTCGAGTTTATATGGGCGGCCTTTTACATATTAATACGTTATTCTCTAGCCTTCGATGACCGGTAGAAATACGTAAATATTACGCGACGACTCATATATTGAGCCGCAAAAAACGCGGGGGTTGCCAAGCCAGGTCAAAGGCGATAGGTTCAGGGCCTATTCTCGTAGGAGTTCGTGCGTTCAAATCGCACCCCCCGCATCAGCAATCGTGAGATATTAATCGAGGCTCGTGTTATGCGTTTAGGTAAGAAATCTGTTCTGTCTTTATCGTTTGTACAAACGTTAAATTGCGCTTTAAGTTTTTGCGGTATTTAAAAAAGCTCCGCTGCTCCCTCCAACACACTTAAAAACTACGACACATACAACTAATGGGTTTTAACAATGAGCAACGCTGACACAAATGATGTTTCTAGTCTTAAAGAAAAACACTGCGTTCCATGCGAGATTGGCACGCAGCCTTTTGATCTTGAGACAATTCAGGGTCTATTGCCAATGGTTCCTAAATGGAAGCCAGACAACGAGTTAAAGAAAATCGTGCGAAGTTTCAGATTCAAGGACTTCGTTGAATCAATGCGCTTTATTAGCAAAGTGGCAGAACTGGCAGAAGAGGAAGGACACCATCCAGACATCTTCGTCTCTTACAACTACGTAAAGATCTGCCTTACTACCCACAATATAGGTGGTTTGTCTGAAAACGATTTCATAATGGCCGCTAAGATCGACGAAGCGTTTACGACAATTATGCCAACTCAGACAAACTAACAGCGTCAATTAAAATCTTCAAGCTAAGCTCGCATTTGACTTGAAGTCTTGTGAGTTACACACGTTAACGGAAAAGTTGTCGCCGCAATCAGTTGACTGCACAGCAAAAAGGGCACGGCGGCACATAGTGATATGGGTTGATCTTGATGGGTCTCACATCAGAAGATATGAACAATGAACTTGCTCGCGTCTTAGCAAAGCTAAAAAGCGACAGCTACGCGAGCTTCTTGGGAGTTCGGATAACAAAGATCGAAAGAGGGTATGCAAAAGCTGAGGTAACAGTTGCTGCGCATATGTTAAATTTTAACGAAGTTGCGCACGGGGGATTTATTTATTCCCTCGCAGACGTGGCCTTTGCGGGAGCTTGTAATTCATACAATCAAACAGCAGTTGCTCTTTCTTTCCATATAACGTACCGTAGACCAGTCACAATTGGCATGCGGCTCATTGCAGAAGCCAGTGAAGAGAGCTCAGGCAAAACCACCGCCCTCTACAAGATTGTCGTACGGACTGACGATCAACGCGTTGTAGCAATTTGTGAAGGCTTAGCTTACAAGCTAGAATCGTCGTTTACTGAAAATGATGGGCCCGAGGCGATTTGAACGCCTGGCCTCACGGTTATCAGCCGTGCGCATATTCTCCGTCTTGAATTGACAAAGACGGAATCAAACCTGGCTAAGCTACGGGCCCTTTCCTTGATAACGCAATGCCTATAGGCTAGCGAGATATATAACAATTCTTGTCTGCGATTCTAAGCCTAGCAAGAAGCACGACGCAACTAAAATTCGAAGCAATACTTATATGTCTTTAGCCTAAAGAGCTGTTGCCATCACTTAATTTGCCTACAGCAGGCAAAAAGAGCATCGACGGGCCGGTAGATCAGGGGTAGATCGCTACCTTGGCATGGTAGAGGCCTCGGGTTCAATTCCCGACCGGTCCACTTATTCACCACATGCTGCAGAATGCACTTTTAGCCAATACAAGTTTGGCGAGATTTCTAAAGCACACATCCGCAGATACCTTAAGAACTTCAATCATTTGTTTTACATATCACTCGCTCCCAGCTGTCATTCCGCCCGATTTTAGCACGCATAATGTTGAGGTGGAAATAGAGCGCTCTAGCAGGAGTTTTTACTTCAGCGTTATATAGCGAAAACACCTATAAATGAGTGATGCGCTTGCGTTGTCCAAGTTGCGGCAGTAATTCATGCGTAAACTCCGCAGAGTCCGTGATTAAGGCGGCGCCCTCATTGTACGCAAGATGCGCATCATGCACTAATTTAGTGCTAGAAAAGAGCGGCCAAATTAATTTTCCAGATAAAGGCCTCGACGACTTGAGGTGTAAAAACTGCGGAAGAAGGCCACTTGATGCGGTTATGGCGCATATACTCTCACTATCAGGCGGACAAGAGAGCAGACCTGCGCTCACCCTTCGACAGGTGGGCACGCCACTATTATCACCAGGCGTCCCCACGTACGCTCCCCCCCACATAGGTGACCAAAACCTGCTTCTATTAACCAAGCAGCGAATTGTCGCTGATGCAAGCGATCTAATTCTTAAACTAGTACCTGAAGTCAAAGGGGTTATCTATGGAGACATGAAGAACGTCATTGGTCTAGAGGACCGTCGTGCTGCTCCTTACACCTGTCGAGTGTTAGCTGGCTGCGATATGAGAGCCGATCTCGTTACCTCTGCTTACGGGCAGATACTAGTACACAAAAGTCAGTCGAAGATTCACATTGAACACAACAACATGGCAAAAATGGCAAAACTTGGAACACTTCCTATAGCAGGGCGAGTTGTGCTTGATGCACTCGCTGGACCTGGAACTCTTGGCCTAATGAGTGTGCTGATGGGTGCTCAAAAAGTTGTTTTGAACGACGCTTGGCTGCCCGCTGTTGAGAACGCATATCTAAATTTACAAGCAAATAGAGAGATGCTTGGGATCCGGATGTTGCGCCGGACCTCAATAAAAACCAGAGCGCCCAGCAGAACTCCTAATTTGTACTGCATTGCCACCACAGATCACACTCGTATAGAGATCTATCACGGAGAGTTTGAGGATTTCAACATCGAAGATTCAGGGGTCGATCTTATCTTATTAGACTCATTCCCTAACAAAACGCGCTATTTTATAGATATAGCCGAAGAGATTCATAGAAGATACCCTGGAATCGACACTGTCTGTATTTGAAGAGGCGAAAATGTTTGCATTTATAGTTGGAACTAGGCCTGAGATAATCAAGATGGCCCCTATAATCCGTGAATGCGAAAAGCGGGGAATAAAAGGCTTAACAATTCACACGGGGCAGCATTATTCGTACGAAATGGACAAGGTTTTTTTTGAAGAGCTCAACCTTAGTGATCCAGACTACTTGCTTGGGGTGGGATCAGGTACAGACGCTGAACAGATTGGAAAGATACTCGTCGGCGTCGAAAGCGTCTTGACGAAAGAACAGCCAGACATTGTGCTCGTAGAAGGAGATACAAACTCTGTTTTTGCAGGTGCATATGCAGCAACGAAGCTACAAATCGAAGTAGGACACGTAGAAGCCGGTTTGAGAAGTTTTGATAGGTTTATGCCAGAAGAAATTAACCGTATCCTTACTGACCACGTCTCAGATTTCCTGTTTGCCCCAACTGTAAAAGCAAAAGGAAATCTATTAGCAGAAGGAGTCCCAGAAAACAAGATATCCATAACAGGCAACACAATTGTTGATGCCGTTCACCAGAACCTACAACTAGCGCAAAAGAGAGAGAGCGTTCTCAGTGAGCTCAGCATTGAAAAAAACAACTATTTTTTGACAACGACTCACCGAAGAGAGAATGTTGACAACAAAGAGCGCTTGAATGGCATCTTGAAAGGACTAACAGAGCTACATTATGAGTTTGACGTTCCGATAATATTCCCGATGCATCCTCGAACCAGGAAGCGTGTTCTCGAGTTCGATCTTGCTTTAGATGGTATCACACCAATTTCTCCAATTGGATTTCTCGAGTTCCTCCTTCTTGAGGCAAATGCAAAGCTTGTTATCACTGATTCAGGAGGTGTGCAGGAAGAGGCGTGCATTCTAGGGGTGCCATGTATCACTGTGAGAGATAACACGGAAAGACCTGAGACTATAGCCGTGCACTCAAACTTGCTCGTCGGAACTAAGTCTGATC
>DASVJT010000098.1:0-2780 GCA_036385775.1 archaeon | reverse complement strand
GACGCTTTTGATACAATCTCACTGGCTGATGAACTGCCGGAAGATTTGCAAATTGACGATTTGCTTTACGCGGAAAATATTGGCGCTTACACTTTAGCCTCGGCCACGGACTTTAACGGCTTCCCGGTTGCCAAAGTCGCGCACATTAACAGGGAAAATATATAATACCAATTCTAAATCAAAGCGCTATTTTTGTTGGCTTCGTTGTCGGCTTCCTCAACGTATTACTAATACGCCTCGTCGCCTCCGCCTAGCCGCCTCAATATCATCTTTGATTTAGAAATGGTATAAGTGATTGTTTGTTACACCTACTACTATTCAGTGCTGGGCAGTTGGCAGAATTGAGGATTACTGTTTGAAACAAATAATCTGATAAACTTTGAACTTGAATGCACCTGATTGGATACCTTTGCCGGTTTTTCTTCATTATTCGGTTCGACCGGTTCATTATATCGTTCCGATAAAACTTCCGTGTTTGATTTTATCATGACAAATCCTGTCCCTACCGTCCTTTTTCGCCTGGTACATTAGCTGGTCTACCCGTCGAACAAATATTTTCATCTCTTCCGCTGGCTCATACTGCGTCACACCTATACTGACTGTCACATTTTTTTTATTCAACACCGGAGAAAAAGTTTCTTTCCTTAATTCCGATTGGATTCTTTGCGCCATTACAATTCCCTCATTGCTTGTTGTCATCGGCAGCATGATGGTAAATTCCTCGCCACCATAACGATAGGCAGAATCGGTCTCCCGCAGGCATCGTTTGATAACCTGACCGAGCCTTGATAATACATAGTCCCCCTCGATATGGCCGTGTGTATCGTTAAAATCTTTAAACTTGTCGAGATCCAGCAGTAGAAGGGTCAACGTCTGTCTATAGCGGTTTGACCGTTCTATTTCTATTTCCAGCTGAGCGTAAAAATGACTGGAATTGTAAAGCTGCGTAAGGTCGTCTATTATGCTCAGTTCACGGTATTTTTTTTCGTTTTCTTTGAGCACATCCTCCATACGCTTGCGCTCGGTGATATCATGCGTCATCCCGATGGACCGGATGATCTTTCCTGATGCATCTCGAATATGTTCGCATTTCTCCTGGACTGTGCGGATTTCACCTGTTGACTTTCTAACCACCCGGTGCTCGATCTCATAGGTATCTCGACCTTTGCGAACCGAACCCGTATATGCTGCATTTACGGCTGCGCGGTCGTCGGGATGCACGACATCGAGGAACGTCTCATAGGTTAAACTTGTCTCCTGCGGTTGAACCCCGAAGATGCGGTACGCTTCGTCCGACCACGTCAGGCAGCCGGTGAGCAGATCCAGTTCCCAACTGCCGAGATGAGCGATCTCCTGCGCGCGGTTCAATCTCCGGTCGTTCTCTTGCAGCGCCGCTTCAATTTCTTTGCGCACAGTGATATCAATGATCGAAGTATGGATATCACCGGCTTTGTTGTCGATATTTCCCTTCGCGACGCTTTGGAGCTGTGCAAAGAACACCGCGCCGTCTTTTCTCTTCAGTTGAATTTCACAGGTTGGGGTACTTTGTTGTTGAAAAACATCTTTGCGGTGCTTTGAAAAAACCTCTCTTCCTGCCGTTTGTGCGATAAAGTTGATAAAGGGTTTCTTAAACAGTAATTTTCTTTCGGTCCCCAGTAGTTTTGCGCCGGTTAGATTTACTTCGAGTATCAGTCCTTGCGTATCAAAGGTGAAATAGCCGACGGGCGCAAAGTCATAGAGTTCGACATATTTATTGCGCGACAACTCCAGTTCCTCTTGAACTCGCTTCAACTCCGTATTCTGCATCTCCAGTTCGATCTGGTGAACCTCAAGTTCATGGACGATCCGTTGGGCAGATTCCTTGCTCCGGGACGTATGCACTTGCGCCTTTTTCGCACGCAACCGTTTTTCCGCCTGTCGGCGCAGTCCGTCTGCTTTTGACTTGCTCTTGTCTCTGGTGGCACGCAGAGTTTCCTCGGATTCCATTGTCCGCTCTTTGAGTTCCTGTAATTCATCCAAAAGTTGCTGGCGTGTTTTATCCGGCTTTTTCATTGATTCGCTCTCATTAATTCTTGGTTTTCAGATCGATGCCGACAAGAAACCTTTCCGTATCCGACATCTCACCGATGAGCTTCCTCAGCGGCAGGGGGAGTTTTTTGATGAGCGTCGGGGTGGCAATAATCTTCTCTCCCTTGGCCAGTTTGGGCTGTTGGTAGATGTCGATCACCTTTGACCTTCCGCAGATACTTATACCACATGTTAAGTTTGAGTTCAGACATTTTTTGTTTATTACGGATTGAAAGGTTGAATAAATTTGGACAGTAAGAAAAACAACATTACAGGAAGAAACAAATAATCTATTTAATCTTCTTTTAGGCAAAAATTAACATTAACTGGCAATAATTGAGATCAAGACTTTTCTTGTTCTAGGGCCGTCAAATTCACAGAAAAAAATTGATTGCCAGGTTCCTAACACCAAACGGCCTTTTTCAATTATGACTAATTCGGATGTACCAACCAGAGAAGACTTAACGTGAGCAGCAGAGTTTCCTTCCGCATGACGGTAATTAGCTGATAAAGGAATAGCCTTATCAAGAGCTGCAATAATATCACGTGGCACATCAGGATCGGCGTTTTCATTGATGGTAACCGCGGCAGTGGTGTGGGGCGTGTAAACAAGACAGACGCCTTCTTCAATCTTTTCCTCGCCTGCGATTTTTTGGACGGTCGCCGTAATGTCAATCATCTCAACACGAGAATGGGTCTGCAAAGATATTTCT
>DASVJT010000097.1:0-24206 GCA_036385775.1 archaeon | reverse complement strand
GCTTTTTCCCAATGTACGTCCGAAGTTCGATTGGTTCTCGCAAAGGATCGATCGCCGGGTTTGTTACCTGACACGCATCAAGTAGTAGATTGTCAAAGATGATGCGCTCGTGCAGTTCATTTCCAGTACTTGCCAACAGAATGGCGCCTGTTCTTGCCTGAGTGAACACATCTCTTCGCGCGTTTTCGGTCCAGACAGGATGGGCGCTCATAACCGAAGGCGTTCGATGGAGTGTTATCGCATCTTCAGGACACATACTAACGCATCTCTGACAAGCGACACATCGATCGTCAAATGCTTTGACCCTGTCTTCCCGCCATTCAAGTGCTCCAAAAGAACAATTCTCTACGCACCTTTTGCACAGCCTACATCGGTCCCTGTCGATGGCCACTCTAAATTCAGGGACGGAACTATACATCTCCGTTCACCAATGCTACTGTAGGCTTCCCTGCGCGAGGCGCCCATACGAAGTCTGGATTCTTACAGATTGCCTTTATTGCGCTCTCTTCGCTCGCCATAAACGTGTACTCGTCCTTTCGAGCGCACACCAGCGGTCGAAGCTTGATTCGATCAGTGAGCCCAACCAAAGTACTCTTCCCCGCCACTCCAGTGAGCCCAGAACCGTCTGCTACCAAGAGGCTAGCAGGACCATTTACCATTGCAGAACCGTAGGTAATTCGCAACGCCTCTATAACCTTCCTCTTTTTAGCAGGCATCCGGTCTATCTTTTCCCAGAATGGAGGAGCTAATACCTCAGATGCAAGTTCGATCGGCAATTTATGTCTTCTAATTAAAAGATCCCACAAATAAGCTAACACTTCAGAGTCAGTGGAATTACTGCATTTATACCCGTACGACTCAAGAAACCGTCTGTTTGTGCCGTAACTGGTAATTTCTCCATTGTGTACGATGCTACAATCCAAGATACTGAACGGATGTGCTCCACCCCACCAACCCTGGGTGTTTGTGGGATATCGTCCATGAGCTAACCACAGGTATGCTTCATACTTTTCAAGCTTGTATAGCTCCGCTACTTGGTCAGGATAGCCAATAGCTTTGAAAACGCCCATATTCTTGCCGCTTGAGACGACCAAAGCATCGCTTGTGTTGTTAATCCCCATTGTAAGGTCAATGATGTAATTATCTGCATCAGTCGCGTACTTATCAGGCACATCTACGAAGAAGCGCCAAGGGATGTAATCCTGTGAGATGCCTTGGACATTTCGCGTTGCAATTTCTTCTTCTTGATAAATGTTGACGTGTTCTTCCAGCATTTCTGCCACTTGGTCTTTCTGAGTGTGGTCCTTAAAAAGGATATGCAGCGCGTAATAATCTTTGTAATCGGGGTATAATCCGTAAGCTGCAAAGCCACCACCAAGTCCATTGCACCGTTCATTCATCAAACGAATTCCCTTAACAATGCTACTCGAAGAAAACGGTGTACCGTTTTCATTCACGATGCCTAACGTGCTACACAAGTCTGCGCCACCCCTGTCATTTCTCCTTTGATAATGCCTAAATAAGAAAACTCATTCTTCTTACTGGAGTGGGAACTCTGGTTCCGCTTTACTATAAATATTTCTAAAGGCTTGAGTTATTCACTAAGAAAGAAAATCGCAACAATACATAACGCAATATGTGTAGCGATACGACTAGGCCTTAAAGTCGTTGATTCAGGAGCTTTGCGTCCATAAGGGAAGAGTTAGAATAGACTTTAACTTTCATATCCAGTTCATGTAACGAAGCCATAGGGTTTGCGCCAGCAAATATATTGATTTCCATAACGTCATCCCCACCATTGACTCCTAGGAAATTATCTTCTAGAGGGCTCTCGATCCACCCAACTATGCCGGCACGTTTTGCGTCCTGCAGAAGTTTTAACGTCCTTTCAGCTGCAATGCTAGGCACAATTTGCGTGTTAGCGAGTACTGTGCCGTCTCCGCGCTGTCCAGCAGCCAGAATAGAGGTCATTTGTCGGGCAGCAAAAATTTGAATCGGATCGAGCGACGTCCCTTGATATGAGATCAGATCGGTATACGCAGAGGGTATTCTATCCTTGATTTTAAGCAGTCCACCGTATTTAAGAGATGATGGGATGCCGTGCTTGATTAGCATGCCGTTTATTGTCATACTACACATCGTTACAAACCCAAAGGAACCATACGGAACAAACACGGCACCGACTTTCTCGCCTTCCTCAACGACGCGAACGAAAGGACTCACCGTATAACCATGATCGATCGTCTCTGCGGCTGTTTCGAGCGCTTGGTCAAAATCATCCTTGTCAATGATTGCGACATTTATGATAATGTCGCCGTTTCTTTGCTTTAAATCAAAGCTAGTTCGGTAAACAAGATCCTCTATCTTGGTTATTAAAAAACCGACGCGGTCTCCAACGATTGCCTCGTTTAGCTCATTAATACCTTTCTCAGTAATTATCCGGCCGGCATTGCCTATCTTAATAGTGAATCCTTTATAGTCAAGAAGTACCAAGTAGTGTCGTACCGCCCGTTCCCCTATAGGATATCCACGCTTACCCAAGCTGGCAGCAATCGTTCGTGCTCCGATTGCATCGTCGCTCGCGTCTAAGATTCGCAATATTTCTATGAGTTTCCTGCGCGTTTCAATGCTGGTCATATGCTATCGGCCATACGCGAACTGTTTCGAATTTTAAACACTATGCGCGCGCTAATCTAATGAGTACTCCCATATTTGTATTTTTCCGAGTAAAGTTCAATACCCATAAATCCCTTGTTCTATGCAGGGCTCGTAGGGTAGTGGACTATCCTCTTGGACTTCGGAGCTTTTGCGGAGAGATCCAAGAACCTGGGTTCAAATCCCAGCGGGCCCGTTTAGCGTTTGTTCAAGGCACTAACACATCACGCTGCGTTAATATTAGACAATAACGCTAGACCGCTTTTTGTCAATTGGTTAGGCTCGTAAGGGGTGCCGGAATCGAACCCCCCCTTCGAATAAATTTTTTCGAGCTGAAAGCGTTGAGCTTCGCTACGGGCGCCGCCCCTAACAGTCCACCGAATTCAACCCAGTCGCCTTCTTTTCCTACAGGAATTAGACGCACACCAGTAGTTTTGTTGTTGATGACCCCTATAGCGCACTCGTCTGCAATAATTCCCGCAATCGACTCGGCAGGTGTGGCAGAAGGTATGCACACCATGTCGAGACCAACCGAACACACGGCAGTCATTGCCTCAAGTTTTTCCAGCCCAATCGACCCGATCTTAAGTGCTTCGGCCATACCGGCGTCCTCACTTACCGGTATAAATGCCCCACTAAGTCCCCCTACTCGCGATGAGCCCATCGCGCCTCCTTTTTTTACCGCATCGGTGAGCATTGCGAGCGCCGCTGTCGTCCCGGGAGCTCCGCAACGCTCAATACCCATTGCTTCGATAATCCGTGCGACTGAGTCCCCCTCTTGAGGAGTGGGTGCTAACGAGAGGTCAACTATCCCAAAATCCACATTCAATCGTGCTGCTATCTCCTTACCTACCAGTTCGCCAACACGGGTGATCTTGAACGCTGCTCGTTTAACGACCTCAGCAAGCTCACTTAGGTCACAATCCCCCATGTTCTCAACTATCGCTCTAATGACGCCAGGACCTGATATGCCCACGTTCAGGACCGATTCTGGTTCGCCCGGACCGTGAAACGCACCTGCCATGAAAGGATTGTCCGGTGGTGCGTTAGCAAAAGTAACCAGACGTGTACAGAGCCGAGGATCGATACGGGCCAGTTCTTTGATGGTCTGTCCCATTTTAAGCGCCGCCTCGATATTGATGCCCGCGTTGGTGGTTGCTATGTTTACAGAGGCACATACTTTTTCAGTCGTGCTTAGTGCCTGTGGGATCGAATCAACAAGTGCCTCAGTCCCAACTGTAAAGCCTTTTTGTACGAGAGCTGAATACCCACCGATAAAGTCAACACCTAATTCATTCGCAGCTTGATCCATCGCAGATGCAATCAGTGGACCAGCTTGTGGGTGGACGTCGATTAAAGAGCCAATGGGAGTTACCGAGATACGTTTGTTAACAATAGGCAAGGAATAACGTGCTTCCGCGCGATCGGCTTCTGAACACAGATTGCTCGCTGTGGACACAATCTTATCGTGTACGGCCTTGGCCATTCGTTCAGGATCGTCCCGTACGCACCCCGTCAAGTTCACGCCTACGGTAACCGTCCGTATATCGAGATGCTCGTAAAGAATCATGTCGAGGGTTTCGAGTATTTCGTCAGCAGTGAAGATCATAATTACTCCTTTAGCCCGACGCTGCCTGCGCCCCAGCGCTATAGCGGCCATTTATCGACTTGAAGCTTAGTCTTTGCGGTTTTTCGCCCAAAAATGAAGTCACATTTTTAGTCGCATAAAAGCGAAGACGATGTGAAACGGAATACGCTAGAACGATAAGTTGTCTACGTGCTGCATTGGGCCAACAAGCCCGTATTTAGATTTCGGCGATCGAGAAACATTTCATCACGTGTTATAAGTGCGAGGGCAAAAAGGCGGACCCGGGGGGATTTGAACCCTCGACCACCGGCTTAGAAGGCCGGTGCTATATCCTGACTAAGCCACGGGCCCATAATTTCACATACTCGTAACTCATACTTATAGTGTCTTAAAAAAGCGATTAAGCAACGCTGATGCATTTTAGCAACTCCGGCCGTTTAACGTTATTTTAAGAGGATCGAGCAAATGCTAGTAAGAAGCTCTCGACGCTGACGACTACACCTCAAACATCACAAAGAGCTACTGCTACCTTAGCTTATGTAGAACTGGCCGTTTTAAGCTGAGATGATGTCAGCGACCTTCATAGTGGCATACTTCGGAGGTCTCCACTGCCAAGATCTTTCCTGGCCCCTCATCCTCAATCGCGCGCAATCGACATGTCGGCTCGCGCAGTTCAAGCTGAACACGGGCTGACATGAGTTCGCGTTCTTCATAGAAATCGCCAACGCGGTGTCTAACTTTTTGCATTGTGATGGTTTTATCGCGCAAGCGCGCCAGCACACCAGTCGTACCGATCGCAACATCTTGGCGGCTAGCGTCAGTCACAAATAATTCGTCACCAACGTGAGCTTCAAAAACAATAGGGATATTGTGAGCGCTGCGCAATTCAAACGTCCTAACGCGCTTTTTGGCGAGATCATTAATTGATTCTTTAGATATACCGGTCAAAGCTAAATGTCTCATTTGCTCACCCATACATAACCTGTGTTGGACCTTTTGTTTCTACTTGTTCTGCCCCTTGGACCTGTTCTGCAAGCTTGTGTAGCTCAGTTTCGATCTGATCTGCCTCCTCAACGAGCTTCTGAGTACTGATATTTAACTTCAATAAATCGTTAATAACGTCAATTACTCGAGCTGCTGCACGAGGATCGGGGGTCGGTCCCTGGGTTTCGCCCAAGAGACAAAGCGCCGGAAGCTTGCTTATGTAACTCTCATTCATTAAACTGCCCGCAATTCCTGAAATACTTCCGGTGACTAACGTTTCGGTTTTATCTTTTACGAGATTGAGTTGTTCGGCGCCGGTTGCTGCCGCAAAAACCGTGCGCTGCTCGCGCATCGTAGCAATGCCGGCAATCGGTATGTTAAGTCTCGCGTTCAGGCTCTGGGCCCAGCTAGTAATCGCTTTCCCGATATCGTACGCTGTCATCGGATGAATGAGGATATCCGAAAGCACTACGATAAACTCATTTTGAGTGTCTTCGTATATTCTGACAGGGGCGTGCACGATTCCTTCATAAAGCACCGTAATGGGCGGAAACAGGCGAGACTCGATGGTGCCAATCTGCTTCATTTTGAGCTCTGATGCTATTTGTGTAGCCACGATGTTACCAACAAGTCCGATGCCAGGGAACCCCTCGAGGATCACCGGATTTTTTGAGCTCACCCCTTCTTCGATGATCAAGTTTATATATTCGTTATCAGTCGTGCCGTCTTTCATATTATCAGCATCCGCAATTGCCACTTCTTAAACAATAACCCGTTACACAGTAAATACTTTATCGACCCATTCGACCGGCATCCCTTGAGCGCCTGATGCTGGTATCCGGTTTGCTGCTTCGATCCAAAGGACTTATAAACAATATGCTTTAAGAGCACGTACATGATTATAACCTAGGGTGTGATTACCGTCCAGGAATATGTGTTCAAACGTGGGTTCAAGAAAGGGGCACACAAGCGGATTTTAGAAGCACTCAAAGATTGCTTTGGTGTCGACGTCGAAGAAAGCGACGAAGAATACGTTTTAAGCTTTGGGGCACTACAAAAGCTGACAATACGCGTGAGTGATACTTTGCTCGTCGAAACAGAAGCTAAGGAAGGCGTCCCAGACGAATTCATAGTCGATACAAATGCGCGGTTCCGCTGTTTTCTAGAAAAAGCAACAGGGTACACTGCAAAACAGCGCGTAAAAAAGGCTCAAGAAGCGGTAAAAAGCGCCCAATAAAGCTAATTTTCTCTTCTCCCCTCTTCGTCTATTTTATTCAACGTAGATAGCGGGTTTCGCCGGAAGTGCTCGTCTCGCCCGATTCGCAGGATCGTATATATCTGAGTTTTCCACGAAGATGGATACATCTTTCCCAAATCTTCGAGACAAATACTCCTTAGTCGCGAGCAGAGTCTCTGACTCGGCCTCAAAGCCTAGCACGATGTCAGCGGCAGGTTCCTGAGCGAGCAGTTTTACAAGATCGGGTGCGATACGAGCTATATCTTTCAGATGTGTACGCAGCTCTGGATCTTCCTTTGCTCGCGCCATAATTTGTTTTAGCGAACGATCATCTAGCCCGTACACCATTTCGAACAGTTTGTACTTCCACGCTGCTGCAAGATATATGAAAACTGATGCAGTTTCCCGTTTTAGCGCAGCTTGAATGTTCGAAACGTCACCAATTACCCCATCAAGGAAGCGCTTTTGCAGAAGTGTTTCAGCATAAAGGTTATCATACTGTGGGAATACGGCCAGCGAAATATAGCCATCTTTGTGCATTCTCTCCCACAATTCTTCAGCAATATGTGGAATAACAGGAGCGAGCACGCAAAGCCAAACATTGAGGAGATCTAAGAGCACGTGACATCTCTCCTCACTATCTAAAACCATAGATCTGTACTCTTCGACCCGGTTTAACTGCTCAAAAAACGCTTCTGTAACGTACTTTCTGTATGAAAATTGATGAGCCGCTTCAGAAGCTCTTGACACCATAGCGTTAGTCGCTGCCAGGATCCATCTGCTCGGAAATGAGAGCTCCTGGTCATACTGCGGCTGTCCCGACACGATATCACTATTTGCTGCGTGCCAAAACCGTAGAAGCCTTTTTTTGACCATCTCGACTTCATTTTCTCTCCAATCAACCGTTGAGTTGAGATCAGCGATGGAAACTAGACAGAGTCTCACTAAGTCCGCACTATAGACCTCTGGGACAGTGGCAATCGGGATTACGTTGCCCCTGCTCTTCGACATCTTCACCCCTTCGCGAATCAGAAGCTCGTTTAGGGTTACGACCCGTGGCCAGCACGCCTTAGGAAAGAGTATCGCATGATGGAACAGGAAGAAGCTTAGGTGATTAGATATGTGGGCGACGGCGGTATGTCTATGATCGTTTGGGTACCAATAGGTAAACTCGTTCCGCGCCGCCCTCAGCATTTCCTGAGATAACCCCGTCTGCTGGCTTACATCCGTTAAATCGCCTTTACCGAGAAAGATAAAATCAAAGAAGGCGGGCGTGAGCTGCTCTGGGTCGCATTCCCGTAGGTGCTTTATGATCGTATAAAGCGCCATATAAATTACAGAATCAGAAAGTGGCTCTATAATCCAATGGTCTTTGGAGAATGGAAATGTGGTGCCGAGACCTCTGCGTCTGACACATGGCCGTTTATCGAGCCAGTGAAACGTCTGAACGAATTGTGCTCGATAAGCGTCCGGCACGATTTTTAGCTGGTCTAACAGTTCAAATGCCTTTGCTTTCCACTTAGGGTCACCATAGTTGAGGAAGTATTGGTCTGGCTCAATGGCAACAACGACGCTGCCGCCACATCGACAGAGTCCTTTTGCTGAAGTCTCGTAAATAGTTGAAGCGGCATTTCGCGCCTTCAGAAACTCGACGATATCTTCTTTCACGTCGCGTACAAGTCTACCTTCAAACTGTTGTGCAATGGGCTTAAGAGTGCCAGTATAGAACTCCGCCCTATAGAGTAGGTTTGTTATTCGGCTGAGCGTTTCATTGTCGCGTTGCGATCGAACGTCAAAACGCTCGCATAGTTCAACGGCTGGAAAATCGCCATATCCCTCAATCTTTATTAGAGAGATTGGTTTTATGGCTTCAATATCGTTGGTTAACCGAATAAGGTCATTAGCCGCGTTTATACCCCGCTGTTGCCTCAGGTCGTTAAGAGCTGCCCAGTCATAAGGGGCATGTGCAGGAACGCTCATGACGATTCCCGTACCGTAATTAACATCAACGAAGGACGCCGGGAGAATCGGTATTTTGCTCCCTACAGGGCTGACGCAGTGTCCCCCCAACAGTGCCGAGCCGCGAAACTCCTCAATGATGTTTACATCGTGCTGCTGATAGCGCAACTTGGAAGCGCTTTCCGGAGAGATGATCCACTTCTCGCCGTCGACGTATGCCTTAACATAGGTCTCGCTCGGAGCCACCCAGAGATTTGTAACTGCAAAAACCGTTTCAGGGCGCAGCGTTGCTGTAACAATATACGCGTCTTCGAAAGAGAACTTGATCCCTATGTACTTATCGATAGAGATCTTATCGACGTCACCGCCAGCAATATCATCTTCTCCAACGGCATTTTGATCAATCGTGCAATAGAGGATTGGGTGCTGCCCGCTGACGATGAGTCCGAGTTCCATTAGCTTTTCGTACTGCCAGCGAATGAACTGGTTGTAGATCGGATCTCCGGTGGTAAACTGCCTAGACCAGTCTATAGAGAAGCCCATTTTCTGGAAATCTGGGATGATCTTGGCTGCAAAGTAGTTCGCGATATTCCAAGGATTGACAAATGAGTTGACGATCTCCTCGACGCGCGACTCGTCTTCTTCGTAGAGTCGGACATAGTTTTCATAAAGTGCTATCGTCGCGCCCTCGCAACGCTCTATACACGAGCTGATTGCAAGAATCGGAGTCCCCGTGATGTGCCACGCCATCGGCCATAAGACGTTGTAGCCGTTCATTCTCATAAACCGAGCATGAATGTCGGCAACGTTGTACGTCCGCGTGTGGCCTATGTGCTGCGGTCCGCTCGTGTACGGATATGGTGTCGTTAAGAAATACTTCTTCGACCCAGTACTTTGTGGCTCGAATATCTTATCAGAAAACCAACGATCCTGCCACTTGCGCTCAATCGCTCGAATTTCGTCGAGTTCGGAAGCTGTCAATTATACCCCTACAATCTAAACGATCAAAAAATGGTGATTCGAACAAGCGACCTTATTGGAACATTAAGGACTTGCTTGATTCCCTTCTTGTTAATAAGAACGGCTACTGAGAGTGGCGTTGCTTGCATCTCTTTGATGATCTTGACAATTTCAGTTGCGGTGCTGCCGGTAGTGATGACGTCATCTACTATCGCACAACTTTTTCCTGCGATATCGGCAAAATTTTGACTAAATGATCCCGTAAAGCTTTCATTCTCAGATCCCTTCTGCTTTTTTGGGAGGAACACCGCAAGTTCTGCTTCAATTTCTTCTGCGACCAGCGTCGCAAGAGGCAGACCACTTAGCGCCACTCCAACGACGACGTCGGGATTTCCCGTTTCCAATATCATATCGGCTAACGCGAGTGAGATGAATCTGAGCCGCTCCGCGTTTTGCCCAATCTCACTCCAGTTAACATATATATCCTTCGGAACAGGTCCTCGCGAGGTCTCTGAGCGGGTAAGAAGCCACGTAGCGGTATCTCGTGATATGTTTAGTTCATCTGCTATCTCGCCCGAACGTAACCCTTTCTCGTGAAGTTCCTTCGCGTTACTTATGAGGTCGTTCAAATCTTTCATGTTCTTACTCCTCCAACCATCGGCACTTACCGCTTTACCGGCTTAACTTTCACTTCAGATCCACACACAGGACAGATTGCTTCCGACTCATATACTCGACCACATCCAATGCACCTGCGCCTCCACGTGAGCACACGTTTGATTCGCGCCTGCTGGATCGGTTGTATCTCAATACCTAGGAGCGTAGCGACATTCTGAATGGAATAGTCATCGGTGACCAGTGTACCGCTCAGTTCGAGCGCTTTAGCCAGCAAGTCAATATCAGCTTTAGACAGCCTGAGATAGTCACCTGTAGACTTAGCCTTTTCCGTGACGATTTCCACGTCGATTTTCAGGGGATCTTCGATTTTCAGGCCCCCTTTTAGAAACTCTTGCAGGACTACTGCAGCTTCAGAGCTTCTCAACTCGCGTGTGACCTCAGGAACAGTGTATAAGTTGCCAGAGACTGAAACGTGATAAATAAACACGGGTGCGTCAAGCACGTAAGTTCTGGTCATCTGCTAAGCATATGTAGGTGATATAATATGCACTTTTTTAAAAGCAGACTTGATGTAGAACCGAAATCTGCGATCAGAAATCTGATCAACGGTTTCTCATCGCGCTAATCCGGAGCCGACGCACTGCGATCTCGGCGCCTTTAGCATTGACGCGGCGCGTTAGTCGACTAGTATATGGGCTCACTATGTGTAGAAGCAACTCAGCCCCCTCCGAGCCAGAGAAAGGTTTTTATTATCGCCAAGTGCTCTATTAATGTTTACAAACGGAGGTGCATATTATGACGAACCTGCCAGAAGAAGTGATCAACAACATTAATGCTGTAAAAACCGTAGCGTTCACAACGGTAAGTGATGCCGGTGTGCCTAATACCGTACCAAATCAATTCATCATCATAAAAGAGCCCCAAACTATTCTTATCGGTGACAACCATTGGCAAAAAACTCTCAATAATCTGAAGAAGCCGAATAGCAACGTCGCACTTACCTCGTGGGAGGGCTATGTGGGATACCAAGTCAAGGGTGTGGCCAACTACGTCACTGAAGGGCCTGACTATGAGATGATGAAACAGAAGATTAAGACTCGAAGTGAAAAATTGTCTGCAAAAGGTTGTGCAATAATGACTGTAACAGAAGTCTATGACATTGCACCGGGCAAAGGAAAAAGAATCGCCTAACCACTAACCCCCAAGCAACGGCAGTTGCTGTTTTTAAATCGCTATATCGATAATTAGTAAAGATGGGTTGATAGCTCATCGCAAGGAGCGGTGAGTGGAATGTGCTAAAGGACAAAATGCCGGTAGACATATTAGCTCTTTTATTAGAGTTCGGGCTCAACGAGGAAGCGGGAGAGGTATACCTCCACCTATTGCGAGCAGGAAGACAAACTGTTAGCGAAGTAACGGAATCGCTGCATCTCATCAATCGGACTGCGAACGATGTCTTGAGGGAACTTTCAAAAAAAGGACTCGTAAAACGTATATCGACCAATCCTGAGACGTTTCTAGCAGCTTATCCATCCCCCCTAATCCGCCCTGCCATTGACAACGAGGCCACTAAATTACAGCACTTGGGCGAGGCGCGAGATAAACTACTGGAGCTGTGGGACGCTGAGCGCGCAAAAGCGCAAGGGTTGCCTATCGAATTGTGTCCGATCGAAGAGGGCTTCTCCATTCTCTACGACAAAGACGATATTATTAGCAGGCGGCTCGAGACCTTCGAAGCGACCGAGAAAAGACTTTGGATTGTCTCGACAGAATTTTGGCTTCCTCGGTGGGAAAAAGTACTGTATGACTATTTTGTTGATAGTAAAGGAAAATGCAAGATCGAGGATCTCAGGATCTTACTTCCGATAACTCAAAGTAACGTTGACGTAGTAAAGCAACTTTCAACGTGCTTTAACATACGGCATGCTCCAATGATAAGCGATATTGCTATCGTTATTTCAGACTGCAAAGAGGCCATTTACACCGGTGTTAAGAAGGATCTGGACGAGTTGGAGAGAGTTGAACTCACCCCGTCGCTGTGGTCAAACAATAGCGGATTCATTGAGATACAGAGCTCTGTTTTTCAAACATTGTGGGAACGAGGAGTAGAAGCTCGTTTTAGGATACAAGAGATAGAGACGGGTAAGCCTATTGAGGTCACACGAGTTATTACCGATTATAAAGTGATTGCGCAAGACTTCGAATCGCTGATTAAAACCGCCCAAAAAGAGATATTCATGTGGATTAGAGGTGAAGCCTTGCCGGTTTTGGCACCACTTATCCCAAAAGACGCGCGGCAGCGAGGTATAAGCGTCATTATAATGGCTGAAATTAATAAGGATAACCTGCAAGCTGCTCAGGACATCGCCGAATATACCGACGTCCGTCATATTCCTCAAATTGTGCATAGCACAGGTGTTATCATTGACCAACAAGCTATGCAAGTGTTGTTGTACTCGTTCAGTGAAAGGGGGGCAGAGCTCTATAATTCAATTTACACGAACACGCAAAGCTTTGTCGAGACTCAGCACTCGATGATGGAAGACATGTGGCACTCTGGAATCGAGCTTCGGTACCGAGAGCAAGAGCTAACGGAAGGTCGAGTTGTGCAGACGATACAAGTGATTAAAAAGAGAGAGAACGTCTACAAAGCTTTCTACGAGATGCTCGATAGGTCAAAGAACGAATTCAATGTCATACAAACTCGAATGGGGGTAAAACGGCTCTACAACTTAATTAAGGATAGAGAGATGCCTAAGATTACCTATCGTTTGCTTGCCCCCATTGAAAACGTCAACATCGAAGAGGCGCGTCTGCTAACTAAATACTTTGAAATTCGCCATCTTGAATCGGAAACTGGAGCGGGCATCTTTATATCCGATGATAATAAGCTGCTAGGAACGAGCTATATTTACGACACTGGAGACGTGGATAACGTGATTTACAAGTCTGCATTTAAAACGGACATTTCTGAGTTTATTTTTATTGAAAAAGAACTCTTTAATAGCTTTTGGTACAAAGCAACGCCACTAAGTGTCAGAGAGCAGGAGCTGCCAGCCGACAGCAGAAAAGGTGTTATTGACACAGAGAAGCTAGAAAATAGACCAGTCAGACGTTAGGTCTATTGACTGGGCCTGCAAGGGTTCTGCTTGCCGAGCGTTTAAAAATCTTCAAGTTGCGGCTTTTTATGATTGAAACTTATCACCACACAAAGCGGTAAAAATGCGGTCTCTGCAACGGTACTGCGGAGCTATCGTGCGTGCTTGCAGTCAGTGTGGTGCATTGATATATTGAAAAGAGAAGTAACGAAGCGAATCTAACTCGATTCAGAGATCGATAAAGCAACATTTTTTATACATAACACGACGTGCAATATTCAAAGGGGTATCAGCATGACGCGTGGAGTTTTACATAAAGACGTTTCGACGCTTAGTGGCGTCAACATCGGAAAAGTGAAAGACGTTCTGATAAATTGGGACAACAAGGAGATTTCACTGGACGTCTCAAAGGGATTGCTTAAAGGCGAGACAATCGTCCCTTGGTCGAAAATTGTAAGCGTTGGCGATATTATTATCGTTGCTGATGATTTAGCCCCGGAAGGTAATAAATAAGTGCGTTATTTCACTCCTTGGTAAGGGCCCTTTACATCTTTGTTATTCACGCATTTCTAGTGACTGAGCAGTTATCTGACGTACTGTATACAGCTAAAAGCAGGCTAGCAATTAATGAAAGAGTTTGCTGTTGTATTCGACTGTGCTGGAACGCTTCTAAAGAAATATCGCGTAGCGAAGGATCTTGAAAAAGGCACTTTCTTGCACCAGGTAATATCGCTCAGTTTAGTAGGGACGCGAGAGGATTACGTGCTCGCCGTGTTTCAGTTGGACGCTCCTAAGGACTTAGAAGGCGTGCCTATTGACCTCTCAATCGCCGATTTCTTGGACAGTTACAACGTTGATCTTGTAGTCGTGTGCGCAAATGTCCCTGTAGCGAAGGCTAAGATACTACGCGCCGTCGCACGGGATGAACGAAGCCACGTGAAGGACTTGGTCGACGTGGTAAGCGAAGTCAGCAAGAATTGTCGCGCGTCTTACTTCACGGGCGTAGCGGCCATCGTCGATATCGAGCAAGGCACGATCCCCTACGTCCTAGCCACCTGTGGCGAACTGTTCGAATCGGCCCTTCCCGTTGTAGACGAACTGAAAAGAACGGGGGGCGACATATACGTAGCTTCAGGTGACGCAAAAAATACCCTTTATGCCCTTGCTGATCGCATTCAAATCCCCTATTCCAATGTCTCAGATATCGCAACTCCCAGCGCAAAAGAAGAGCTCGTTCACAAACTCAAAGATAAATACGGGTATGTTGTAATGGTAGGTGATGGAATAAACGATATTGCCGCACTCAAAGCTGCGGATCTTGGAGTATTAACGGTTCAGCAGAAAGAAGAGCGGCCTGCAGCGCTCTACAACGCGGCAGATATCGTCATTAAGGATTTGACGCTCTTACCCGGCATTTTAAAAAACATTATTATGAATAACCGTTATAACGGCATGGGGTCGAAGGAGGCAATGCTGTAATGGCCGTCTTGATAGAAGTTGAGAACCTGGTAAAAACGTTTGGAGACATCGAGGTTCTCAAAGGGATTAACTTCACTTTAGAAGAGGGAGAAGTATTAGGGATTATTGGGAAAAGCGGGGCTGGAAAAACCGTCTTACTCCACGCAATACGGGGGATGAAAGAGTACAAGCCCACAAGCGGCAAGATCTATTACAACGTTACGTATTGCCAAAACTGTCGATACGTCGACGTGCCCAGTCGAGTCGGTCAACCCTGTCCTGTGTGCGCCGGAACAATGCAGTTGTCCCGAGTCGATGCGTGGCCTGATGATGAGAACGATTTGTTAAAGGACGTTAGGGGCCGAATCGCGATAATGCTCCAGCGCACATTCGCCCTCTATGGAGACGAGCGTGCTATCGAAAACGTTATGAGAAACTTTACAGAACGCGGTTACGGCGATTCTGAGGCAATTTACAAAGCATCTGAGCTCATCGACAAGGTGAAGCTATCACACCGTATGATGCATATGGCCCGCGATCTAAGCGGGGGGGAGAAACAAAGGGTTGTTTTAGCCCGTCAACTAGCAAAATCGCCGATCATCTTGCTTGCTGATGAGCCTACAGGAACTTTGGATCGGAAGACAGCAGAGATTATTCATAAGGTAATCCAAGACGAGGCCAAAACGAATGAAATGGCGGTACTCGTCACCTCCCACCTTCCTGAAGATATTGAATCAATAGCTGATAGAGCCATACTACTAGAAGATGGAATAATCACCAAGGAAGGGGCTCCTAAAGAGGTTGTCGATTATTTTTTGAGTACCGTTGGAGAGATAAAGAAACGAGAGGTCACCTCTGGCGAAACGATAGTCAAAGTCGAAGAGCTGGAAAAGAAGTACGTAACACTCGATCGCGGAGTGATCAAGGCGGTGAGCGGCGTGTCTTTCAATATCCAAGAAGGCGAGATTTTTGGCCTAATTGGATTAAGTGGAGCCGGAAAGACAAGTGTTTCGAAGATTATCGCAGGCGTGCTCGAACCAACGAACGGGGAAGTGCTCGTACGCGTAGGTGATGACTGGGTGGATATGACTTTGCCCGGTCCGGACAACCGAGGAAGAGCTAAACCATATATCGGCATTCTTTATCAAGAATATGACCTTTATCCATTCCGCGACGTTTTAGACAACCTGACGAGCAGTATCGGGCTAGAACTGCCTGCCGAATTGTCGGAACACAAAGCGGTTCAGACCCTGATAGCAGCGGGATTTAGTGAGACGAAGAGCGAGGGCATACTTACAAAAGCCCCTGAAGAGCTGAGCCAAGGGGAGCGACATCGGGTGGCTCTCGCACAGGTTATGATTCGCGAGCCTAACCTCGTGATACTCGATGAGCCGACAGGAACTATGGATCCTATCACCAAGAAAGACGTGTCCAACTCAATTCTGACGGCACGTGCAGAAACTGGAGAGACTTTTATGATTGTTTCGCACGATCTCGATTTCGTTAAGGAGGTCTGTGACCGGGCAGCCCTCATGCGCGGGGGCAAGATTATCTCCATCGGACCGACGGCGCAGGTACTTGATTATCTAACAGAACAAGAGCGAACGGCTACTTGACACGGAAGTAGCGAGCATGTGCGCAAAGTCTATTATTCTTAACGGAAAGCAGGTTGTGTTCGATCCCGCCATGCGTACTTTACGCGATGCGTTTGAACATACAAGCACCCCTTACCGCGATGGGCACATTGTAGGTATTATCAAGGGTAGAGAAGCGCAAAAACTCGACGTCATAAAGGAATATGCCATTTTTACAAACAAAGGCGAGATCAGAATTGAGATTAATGAGCCGTGCCGACGCCTTTGGCTGAGCACGTATGATTTTTTCAAAGGGGCCAACATCCACTGGTCCCAGCCGCAGATAGTATCTGCCGGTCCCGCCGCTACCGACCTTAAGGTCGTCCGGGCTGAGCGAGAATACGAGCGCTGGGATGTCACATACAGCCTTGGAGGCTTTGACCAAGCGAATACGTACCTTTCATTTATCAAAAAGCGACACAGGGCCTCGTATGGAACAAACATTGTTTTAGGCAAGGCCGTTGCAGGCAGGAATGTACTAGAGAAGCTTGAGAATGGTGACGAAATTCAAAGAATCGAGCCAATCGAACGGCTTGAGTACGTCACAGACAAGTTTACAACGTCTAACCTTGACCTCAAACTTGAACACGGGATGGAAGTGTACACCTATTTTAAAGCAACCCTTTCGCGGGATGTTTCAGAGGGCGTAGAGCACTTTCTAGCTCTTGCCAAGGACGGCTCCTATCGAGTAGATGGGGTGACAAACACCTATATCGTTTCTACACGCTTACGTGGTCGAGCATCACCTCCCGAAATGCTCGATGCGAGGAGTGAAGGTGCGATCACAGTTCGGACGTCTGGAAACGACCGCGGGAATGTATTTATCTATAAAAGGGATACGCCATCAAATCCAAATCATTCTGTTATCGGTTACGTCAGTGAGGGGCTAGAGCTCGTCAAAATCGCAACTCCTGAGCAGAAACTGTGCGTGCTTACCGATCCGACGCGTATCATGTTGTTAGGCCTAAGCTATGCGTCAGTGGAAAAAGAAGTCAATCGATTGGGCATCTCACTCGAGCGTGAGGGGTACGACGGAAAAGATGCCGTAGTTGTGCGCCAATCGCCCCTCAACACGGTTGACATTCTTAAAGCAAAAAGTGTAACGACCTTTGCAGTCCCTTGTGACAAGCTCATCAAAATCGAGCTTTATGAGCAGAGTGCCCCTAAAACAGTGGCATACTTCAGGACGGTGGCGGGCTTGCGGGATAATCCCGTTGGTTCGCTACAAACGCACGTCAAGTACGGCACTACCATTATGTTTCGTGCGCAGACCGCAGAGACGTTCGATATTGTGCCGGAAAACACGCCGTCTGCACAGGTGAGTGCAGCCGAAATCGGCGTGTCAAATCGTTCCTCCAAGTACGCAGGATTAATAGGGATCCGCCTTGAGGACAACAAGAAGTACGGGCCTACTGGAGAGCGGTTCACCAGTACCAATATTATCGGAAGGATTGTGAACGCGGAGCCCCTTCAGAATGTGCGTGAAAACGAGACAATATTCATTTCAGAAACTTTGTAATAAATCCTAGATAATTATGCCGCGATCGCTAGCTTATTGTCTTCATAAACGAGTAGTGCAATGGTATTAGATGAAACTACGAAAATGGTGGTTCTAGCAGAATCAAGTCCGATCTTGCCTAGTGAGCTAGCGTTGCGAGCCTACGAGTTGTCAACAGATGCTGTGGTGAAAGAGACGTGCTACGGGCTCATCGTAACGGGATCAGAAAAATCAGTAGATGAGATTATAAAGGAATTAAGGAAACTTGACCCGTCGGGAATTTTCGTCAAGGACCGCGGGTTCCCTCCGGGAGATTCGAGACGATGTCGCGCCGTAAGGGGCGGTGGCCCCCGACCGGGCTTCCACCAGCTTGAGCGGGAATCAAACATCCTTTCGAGTATCTCCTATGGGTTAGAGAATATCGAAGAGCCATCGGACGTCAAAGGACGAGAGAAGCGCAAGAAGCTCACGATTGACCGATTCATTGAAATCATTGAAGAGCAGTCTAAAGAGGATGTGAATGGTTAAAATACTCGTATATCCGTCAAACAGTCTAATATTGGCTGATTTGGTCGAACGGTTTGGCCACGAACCGCTGACAATGATGCGCGTCATCCGCCGGAAAATCAAAGAAGTCGGGATAGATAGCCCACCGATAAACGTCACGCCAGAAGACCCGAAGAGAGGACTCAAATATGCTGCTGTAGACGTCCCATCGGGTGTGCGAGGGCGGATGGCACTGCTTGATCCCCTTATCGAAGAGGCTGAAGCTGCCATAATCGTTCATGAAGCGGATTACTCATTTGGCTGCATGGGATGCGCACGAACGAATGAACTTGCTAAGTATATCATACGTAACAAAAATATCCCTCGTCTGGAACTAACGTATCCAACGAATGATGATGAGGCGCGTGACTTCGTACGAAAGATTCGCGACTTTTGTAGATCCCTGACCTCCACAGCGGAGGTTATCGCATGACCAGAAAAATACGGATAGCACACCTCTCCTGTGGATCTGAATACAGTGGCGTACAAAAGGAGATTCAAGATGCTGCAGAGGCCGTTAATGCCGAAATCGTTTTTCCTGAAGTTGATACTGAAGATATTAAAGACGCGGTGAAAGAGTGGGGATTGGAGGTCGCCAGTCCTGATTTACAGCTCATGATAGCGCGCGCGAAATCTATAGTCGATGGTGGTTTCCCGGTCGATGCGGTATTTATATCGACATGCTTCCGATGTGCAGAAGCTGCGATAACCCGCAGCGAATTGCGTCGTTACATACATGAACGTGCTCATTTACCCGTGATAAGCTATTCGTTCACGGAACGAACCACTGCAGCAACACTTTTAACAAGGATGGAAGCGCTCGTCACCACCGCGCTCAGACGGACGCTGCTCGCCCGTGAAAAACAGACTGGTCTGACTGCCGGCATTGACTCGGGCTCAACTACCACAAAAGCCGCGATAATGAGAGATAATGAGATTATCGGGGTTGGATGGGTGGATACCACCGAAGTGCTGAAGAGCGCAGAAAGTGCGTATGTGACAGCACTTTCCATGGCAGGTGTAGACAAATCAGAAATTCAAGCGCTTGGAACGACAGGTTACGGTCGCTTGCTCATTGGAGATGCTATGAAGGCTGAGCTCATTCAGGAAGAGCTCACCGTCAACTCGAAAGGAGCGGTCTATCTTGCAGAGAAGCAGAAAGGGCCGGCGACGGTCATTGACATCGGGGGAATGGATAACAAGGCTATCTCAGTTATCGACGGTATTCCAGGCAGCTTCACTATGGGTGGCATCTGCGCCGGGGCCTCGGGTCGTTTTCTCGATATGACGGCGAAGCGCTTAGGCGTCGACATCGGTGATCTAGGACCTCTGGCATCTAAAGGGGATCATACCCGTTTGACGATGAACAGTTACTGCATCGTTTTCGGAACACAAAGCCTCGTAAACGCGCTTTCGCTCGGCGCTACCAAAGAAGACGTCGCAAGTGCAGCATGTTACAGCGTGGCAGAACAGGTCTACGAACAGCAGCTTCAAGAACTGGAAATTGTTGAACCTGTCATAATGGTTGGTGGAACCTCGCTCATCAGCGGATTAGTAGAAGCTATGCAAAACTTACTCAGAGTGAATGTAATAGTGCCGAGGTACTCGCAGTATATCGGCGCTGTCGGCGCCGCACTGCTTGCCAGTGGGTTTATAGGATGAGTGCTAAGACAAGTCGTGAGCCAGTCTATCAGCTCGGTGAACTAGCTCAAAGAAGTCGTACACAGACATGATAGATTCTGAAAAAGTAGCTGTAGAGTCCCCAGATGAGCAAGGGGCGCGTTTAATTGAAGCGCTTACATATGACGTGTTGTCTGACCTTCACGTAGCCCAATCGTTGTACAACATAAGGATCTATGTTGACCCCGACGAACCGGTATTCATCTTGTACGGCAAGCTTGCAGGGTCGCTTCCAGATGTCAAAATTTCCGACGTCGCGACGATGACGCATACTGATGACGGCTTGAAACTAGATATAAAAAACGAACGCTACGCCAACGAACTCCTTGCTAAACTTATTGAAATTTATGGGAAGGCCAACATTTTACAGATTGACCGCTATACGGTGCTTGTCGCTACCGACGACGATATTCCCGACGAAATAATCTATGAACCCTCCATAGAGTTGAGACGCAATGTCATCGATTCAATACGGCGGATTGCGCCCGAAGGTTACAGGATAATAAAGCACGAGATTGCTGAAAACCACATTTTATTCATAGCGTCAGAGGAGCCAATCAAAGAAGAATGGGTACAGCAGGGGTACAAGCTCCTTAAAGAGGCGGGGGTGTAAATGCTAGAGCCCCTCATGTATACTGGCGGCGTCTATCGCCACGACGAGTTGATAGAGCTTGTTGAGGATCTTGGTGGCCACGTTTTGCAGAAAAACATGATGCAGCTCGAAGTAGTGCTCTTGATCCTCGTACCTGCCGACGACATTACTGCTGTGGAGGAAAAAGCGAAAGAGCTCTTAGGGACGATCAGCAGGGCGCCGCTCATAGGCACCGAAATCGCAGTCGTTGCACCAAGCCTCGCGTATCACCACATGCCACACCCAACGTGCGACATAGCTGAGTATCTCCGAAGAAATGGAGCAAAAACGAATATCATCGGGTTAGCTCGTGGAGTGGGACGGCGTGCGGCACAAATGACCAAGAGCGAGCGCGGACTGATTAATGAGCACGATTTAGCGTTGTTTATCTTAGGTGATTTCTTAAGCTGTATTGTGGACGTCAAATATCAGCTCTACGAGGATCTCGAGATTCCCATTATCGTAACCGGGGGCCCGGAATGCGACGCGGTTCCCTACGCGTATGCCTACATCGGCGGGATAGGACGACGCGCTAAGGGGTTCCACCGAGAGTCTGAGTTCGCGATCTTAGACAGCATCGTTGAAAAGATCAGCACCGCCCTCGATCAAAGGCGCGAAGAGCTTGAAAAGGATCCACTTTCAGTAAGCCCGTTTCGCCTCATGGATGAAATTACACAACAGATTCCCGAAGTCAATGAAAATCTGTCCCCCACGCCAATTACGATGCACCTAGACGGCATGCGGATAAAACTTCCGTTTGATGAGTACTGCGAAAAAGTAAAGAACGTCAAATTGACTGAAGGTCCTATCCTTTCTGACGTTGCAGAAATAAGACCCTCGTATATGCGCGAGTATATTATCCTAAAAATAAACACAAAATCGGTCGCAGGATTTGCGCTCTAAAAACGGACCTTAAGTTATCCACGCTTTATCTACTTTTTCAAGCGTAGAAAACAAGCACGATCTTACGTGCCTACCGCATCGATCGTTCTTAGTAATTCTGTAAAACCGTCAACTTCACTTTTTAAGACCTCATCAAGGTTCAAGCCGATGCTCATCTCTCCATCAACAGTTAGTTGTTCAGGCCCTCTCCGCACGATTCGGTACACGCCATCAGCACGCAGCACGTCAGCAACGGCCTTGTCGTGCACCATCGCCCTCCCAGGTATTATAACGGTCTCTTCCATATCCCTTAATTTCAGCTTCTGAATGTCGTCCAACGTGATAAGACAAGCGATCTCTTTTTCTGTATTTACGACATTCACGTTCGGCGCAACGCGCTTAAATATTGAACGAAGATACGGACCCGCCACGGCGCCGGTGATCACTGTAGCACGTTTGCTAGTTTTTGGCAGGTATGCCCCTGGATTGGTTGAGACGTAAAACGGCGACCCAATCGTCGGATCCCACAGCGGGGTGCCCGTCACTCGTAACTTATAGTCGTCGTTAATGGTGCTTACCAACTCTTTGAAGCTCTCGATTGATTGAGATTCGATATCGCGCATTATCGGTGCATTTCCAAGAATAAGACCCTCCTTGGCTTGATTTGCGAATCGCATCAAAATTAAACCGCGGGCTCCCTGCTCTTCGAGATCGTTGCACGTTCGCCTTAAAACATCGCCGTCGTTTATCCCTGGTATAATGACTGCCGCGGCATAAACGTCGCACGATGCGCAAAAGGTTGAGAGACATTCAAGTGAGGCTTCCGGCGAGGGGTCCGCCATATACCGTTTGCGCAAACGGGCATCGGTCGCAAAAACGGTAAAAGAGACTTCGCGAACGTTGTGGCCAACCAGAGTTTCTGCAGCTTCACGGCTATCAAAGCCTTTCCCGCTTGTGTAGCCAAGATGGATCGGGACTTGAAGGCTCGAAAGCAGCTCGGCCAACTCAATCAAGTGAGGGTAGCAGCTGACATCTCCCCCACCACTTATTGTGACTTTTTCCGGGTCTTTTGGGCTCATCTTGAGCGTGGCGTGGACATCTTGCGCTACGCGTAAAAATGGCTTAAAACCGGGGTACGTCTCCGCAATCGCTCTCCCGCAATAATCGCAGCCCTTGCTGAGGGGTGAACAGAAGCGGCACCCAAAAGGTACAAAGTCCTTCACCTTCTTAAAATAGCAGTAACTGCAAAACCCGCGACAATCGATCCCGGGCTTTCCCCCCACATCGGCGAGCAGCTCTATATAATCACCTACTGTCGCGGTAATTCATTAACCAGTATTATAATTTAAAAAATATAAAAGTTTGCTAAAATAAAAAATAAAAAAAAGGAGGGGATTAGAACGGATTTGGAAGCGCGATTTCCGTTCTTTCCTGTCGAGTCTTCTCCGCGCGATCCCATTTGCTCTGCGCGAGCTTTGTTAGCATTTCCATGCCAAACTTGCCGGGATCTATTGGCTTGCTCTCAAACAGGCCCACTTCGACTGCGCTCTCGAAAAGCGTTTTCCCAGTCGGGGTCCGTGGCATCACTGTTGACCATCCATCAGGCGAACCGATCGAACCGGTCGAGATGTCTGCTGTGCGCGCTGTTAGGTCGGGACATATATAGCAACCAGGCTGAACGTAGCTGTGAGTGAGCTTCATAGGAGCCTCAACACGCTCGCCCAAGGCTGACGTGACGATCATCTTGCCTTTTGAAACGTCCATCTTTTGGACAAGTTCAATATTCACTTTGTGAATTTCTTCGATGATCGCTTTCATTCCCGTGTAGGTAAAGTTCTCGGTACAGAATATACCGACAAGCAATGCCATTTTATTGGGCAAATGGCGCCCTCCAAATGGGTAGAGCTGCATCTTTCGAACCGCATAGGTCAAGCAATGCATTCCCACCATCCCTATCTTATCGAGGCCGTATTCACGTGCTGCGAGTTTCAGCACGCTATTTTGCGGACAAAGCACGTATTTTGTGCCGGCCGCAGCGATGATCTCCTCAGGTGTGGTAGCGACGTATGGCTCCGGATTCCAGGGTTCTTCGGTTGGCATGGCGACGATTGCGCCTTCAATCACGCCCGTTTCAAGTGCTTGTATAAGAAGAGCGCTTGCAACACCGCCGTCTTGCGAATACTTCTGGAGCACCTTGTTAGTCGTCTTCACCGTCATTATGTCGAGGTATTTACCAAGAACCATTTACTCCACCCCCATGAGACGCTTCTCGATCATTTCAAAGGACGGCTCAAAGCTCCTTGGACATTGTGCGTGGCACGCCCCGCATTTTATGCAGAGCTCTTGGTTGACGTGTGGGCGCCCGTATTCCATGTAAATGGCCCTCGTTGGGCACGCCATGGCGCAGGAACCACAACCGATGCACAGTCCGTTTCCGATGATCTTTGTCAATAGGTCACAGCCGCACGCATATCCCGCAAGCATAGAGAGGGGCTTAAGGTATTCCAAATCCCCACCTATCGCCGCGAGTATCGTGTTTGCGATCACCTCAGGACCAGTCGGGCATCCTGGAAGTGCAAAATCGACTTTAACGAGACTAGCGACGGGAAGGAACGATTCTTGCGAGGGCGTCGCCGCTTGTCCCCCTACACTGAATCGAGTCACGCAGCCTGAGCTTGCGCAACCACCCATAGCGACCAAAAATGTCGAATTCTGTCGAATCTTTCGTATGTCGTCAACCTGTCTCTGGTCTTGCAGACATATAGAACCGTGAACAAT
>DASVJT010000096.1:0-2774 GCA_036385775.1 archaeon | reverse complement strand
TTCGACTACTTCACCAAAAGCGAAGTTGCGCTTTACAGCCTTGATTTCAATCTTAACTTCGTCACCAATCTTGGTGTGTGGAACGAAAATCACGAAACCACTAATACGAGCTATGCCGTCGCCCTGTTTGGCAATATCTTCTATTTTACAGTCATATTGCTTTCCGACATCTACAGGGGCAGCCTTTGGTTTGCTATCATAGCTCTTGTAGCCGCCGCCGAAATTGTTTCTAGTATTTGCTCTATACAAAACGTCACCTCCTTTTTACGTAGGTATCTACCTGTATGCAGATATAATATAAAGCTTCGCGCAAGATGGGCATTTTTTCTACCTCAACGATTACACACAGATCTCAAAGAGGTCGGTCGAACGGTGCGAAGCTGTCCTAAAGGTTTTTTTGCTAAAGGTCCTAAATTTAGCGGCTTTCAATTGCAGTAGAACTAACGCTCATATTCCAACAAGTTAAAATAGTACTTAGTTCGTGGGAAAAGCAGTTGGGAAAAGGCATCCACAGTCGTGTGTCTCGCACAGAGCGTGACTACCTCATTTTTGGAGACGCGCGGCGCTGCCTCCCAACAGGATCAGCCGACGAGCGTAAAAAGCAAACGGCAGTTCTGTTAGGATTGTTATTTTTTACATGTCATTCATCCTATTTAGAAAGACCCATTGGTGTTTCTGCTCTACAACCGTTCGTGGTCAAGCTCGTTGACAGGACCTGAAAAGGATCAAGGAGTAGGTACGAGACGTTTGCTTGAACGAAATTACCACAAGCTACGTTAGTACACGAAAGCAACGCAATAATGTTACTTTCCACAAGATGGCTAAATGTTAGCAACGAATGCTACACTTTTTAAGCTCTTTCTCTCACTAAACTACAGATGAAATGTGAAGTAGGCGATTTACACTTCCAATATGAAACACACGGCGAAGGAATGCCAATACTGATGATTCACGGTTTTGGCATTGACCGTCACGTAATGACAGGCTGCATGGAGCCCATCTTTAAAACCCGCTCTGAATGGAAACGTATCTACTTCGACTTACCTGGAATGGGTCGCACACCAGCGCCTCATTGGATGAGCAATGCAGATCAGATGCTTGAAGCGATCTTAGCGTTTGTGACCAAAGTATTAGAAGATGATTCTTTCTTGATTGTTGGTGAATCCTATGGAGGTTATCTCGCCAGAGCAATCGTTAAATTGATGCCTGAACGCCTCAAAGGTGCCCTTCTTATCTGCCCGGTCATTTTAGCTGATCGAAAGCTAAGAGAACTGCCAAGACGACAAATATTCGTTAGGGATGCGTCCTTCTTAGCAGGTATCGAACACTCCGAGTGTAAAAACTTGTTTGAGCGCGTGCTCGTCGTGCAAGATCAACGGCGCTGGAATCGGTTTAAGCAAGACATCGTCCCAGGGATTCGCTCAAAAGACCGAGCGTTTCTTAAGCAGTTTCAAAAGCAAGGGTATAACCTCTCCTTTGATGTAGACCAGCTTGAGCACCCCTTCGATCGACCGGCACTAATATTCTCTGGACGTCAAGATACCTCAGTTGGGTTTCGCGATTCACTTAAGTTGATCACGAACTTCTCCCGAGGAACGTTCGCAACGCTGGATAGAGCCGGACATGGGCTCGAAGTCGAACAAGAGGCTGTTTTCAACTGCCTTGTAGATGAATGGCTCAATCGTGTAGAAGAAGACGATCAGCGCTTATCTGACTCAGTATGATCTGAGCACACCTTTTCGCCTCTTGACGTCATAATTTACTCATTCGCCCGATTGTGTAGCGGATTTGAGGGATGACGTATTATTAACAAAGCTATATCCGTTAAAGATGATAATGCGAAAAATCAAAAGCATCGACAAAGATAAAAGCGACTTTGGATCCTCCCTAAAGAGGAAAATTGTAAGCTTATTACGTACTACAGAGCGTCAGCCCGCCTTAACAAATTCGATTCGAGGTAGCCCGTTGGGCGGGCCCGCTCTCCAGCATCGACACATCTTAATACTGAAGGTGGTATTTAAGACGCTTCTGTGCGGTATGAAAGTATTTCTAGTGCACGGAAAGGTACACTTACAGTCTCTATTAGATGCTAATAGCAGGATTAGAAAAATCTCACATGTCACGTCTTTTTACTGTGGCTTCTGCTCTCATCTATCAGCGTTAAATAGCCCTAAAAGAAATTTATGAGAACGCTAGCAAACAATAAGCTTTATGGCAAGCGTGAGTCTGTTTAAATCGTGAAAAACTTGCGAAGGGCATCTGCTCTATGCGATCGAAGCCTTGAAGTAGAAAAATAAAGTTTGTAGACATCATTGTTGAGACATAATATGGATGAACTGATAATTGGTTTAGTTATTGGATCTGTCGTTGCTTTGTGCCTATATACGGTCCTTAATACTATTCTACAAAACGGGGAAAGAAAAAAACGAGACCCTAAATCAAAAATGACAGCAAATGAGCGATGGACAATCGCAGTTACATTGCTTTTGATGGCCTTCGCCCTTGTAGCTGGAGTCGCAGCTTTTGGTGCTTTTTAGTTCATAGAATAGTGCGGTTCCACCTTTATCTCTCTGATTCGTGCAATTCGAGAAGTCAGCTATGAGAAACTGTTGAGTCAACAACAGGACTAGTCTTTTTTTTGATTTGGCTGTTGAGGTGGTTAAATCGTTCTTAGTTGCGAAAAATTATTCACGTTCTCGCAACGACCTATGTGCAATTCTTTCAACTAACAAGAAAAGGCAGACTGGTGGCCGTGGACAATCTTCCAGGCGTTC
>DASVJT010000095.1:0-7273 GCA_036385775.1 archaeon | reverse complement strand
GGGCTTAATGCCTGTCGAAAGAACCACTAGGTCCGCTTCAATTTCGAGACATTGTCCACGTAACGTATCTTCAGCGCTTACGTACAATTTGCCCCCTCTATACTTCACGTCACTCGCTCGTCCTCGGATAAATTTGACACCCTTCTCTTGCACGTGCCTGTAGTAGTTTTCATAAATTCCTGGAGCTCGAATGTCCGTATATAGCACTGTTATCTCAGTTCCTGGATAGTAGTCAGTAATGTAGTTGGCGTGTTTCAGAGCGACCATGCAACAAACGGACGAGCAATACGGCAATCCGTGTGGCTTTTCGTCCCTCGATCCGACGCATTGTATCATCACTATGCGCTTTGGCGGTGTGCTATCTGAAGGTCTTAAGAGTTCTCCGTTTGTAGGCCCATTTACGCCAATTATCCGAGCGAGCTCTAACTGAGTAACAACGTCTTTAAAACGACCATAACCGTATTCAGGCCGCAAACTTGGATCGAACTCATCATGACCCGTTGCTACGACAATTGCTCCGACTTCTATTTTTCTAAGAGAAGGCTCGGCTTCGAGATCGATTGCGTCAGATTTGCATACCTTTGTACACTTGCCGCATTTCACACAATGCTCGCCATCCATCGTGTACCTATCGGGGACGGCCTGTGGGAACGGCTTGTAGATAGCTTTTCTTTTTTGTGTATCGGCGTTCCACCAGTTAGGTACCTCGATTGGACAAACAATCGCACACTCCCCACAGCTTGTACATCGATCGTTCACGCTTTGCGGTTTGATTCTAATATCGACTTTAAAGTGACCAGCAGTTCCGCGAATGTGTGCAATTTCAGCGTCAGTCAGGAGTTCGATATTTTGATTTTCGTAAACATCATTCATCAATGGACTCAGTGAGCACATCACGCACTCTTCGACCATCTTATGTGGTGAAAATACTTTTCCGATTCTAACTGTGTTGCCCCCAATAGAGGGCTCCTTTTCAACCAGAAACGTTTTTACGCCATTTTCTGCTAAGGCGAGCGCTGCGGTGATTCCTGCGATGCCGCCACCTACAACGAGGGCGGCGTTTGTAACGTCAACACGAAACTCAGCAAGGGATTCCGCGTGCTCGAGCCGTTGTAAAGAAGCATTGACGAGGTCGTGCGCTTTCTTAGTGGCGCTTTTTCTGTCATCGGTGACCCACGAACATTGTTCTCTAATATTCGTAATTTCAAGAAGATATGGATTAAGTCCTGCTTCGCGTATACAGCCCCTAAAGGTCTTACCGTGGTTGTTAGGTGAACACGCAGCGATCACAACCCCATCGAGATTGTTTTTGCGAATGGATTTCTTGATCTTCTGCTGGCCTTGAAGCGAACAGAGATGCTGGTCTGAGTCTACTACGTAGGTGCGCTTGAAATCTTTAACTAGTCGATCAATATCGACTGCGTTGGAAATGTTTCCGTCGCATTGACATAAGAAGACGCCAAATCTCGACACGTCAAATGGCCCCCATCTTTTCAAGAAGTGGCTTTATGTCTATCGTCCCAAATTGGAGGCACGCATCTCTAGACTTGTCGGCTCCGAGCAATAATGCTACGAGTTGTGATACGTTTAACACAGGTACGACATGATTGAATCGTTCTTCGAAATGGCTCTGAAATCTATCGAGGATTAATTGGCAGCCAGCACACATTGTCACGATAAGATCTGGCTCTTCAGCTAATACGCTCTCTAGCTTTCTAAAGCTTGTTGATTCTGTATACTCGTCTACGTCGATAAGGTGTGAAAAACCAAGACCACAGCAAGAAGATCTTTCAGAATAATCTACTAGCGTCGCTGAGAAAGCCGCACATATCTCATCCAGTAAAGTAGGATATTCCCACGACCCCCCCGTTACCTCGTCGTAAAATACTTTTGTATAATGGCACCCGTGATGTGTTGCTATGTCGAGCTTAGAGAGGGAGAATTTCGCGCGCTCTGCGAGAATTTCTTTCAGACTGTAAAGCACCTCAGCGGCATGATAGACCGTTGCGCCTCCTTGGTACTCGTAGTTCACTGCTTTTAAAACGTCGTTTATTGCGGCCCGCGTTTTTTCGTCTTCAAGTGCATCAAGACACTCCTTTAGATTCGCGTATGAGGTGGGGCACGTACAAACGACATTGTTGTACCCTGAACTGTGTGCAAGGGCAAGATTTCTGGCATTGAGGCTGAGATTGGCTTCAGGAGGAACCATACCGCAGTGCCCTGCAAATCCGGTGCACGACGATTGGTTTGGGTCATCGAAGTAGTCAATGTTTAAAGAATTTAGAATGAATCTGAACGATCGTTCTATTCCCGGGAAGAAAGTTCCCGCGACACAACTCTTGAACAGGTACAAGCGCTGAGGCAGCTTGGAAGGTGTTAAGACTAGCCGATTAGTGGTCGTTGAAACGCCCCCTTTTATTACAGGTTAATTTCAAGATGGTCCTAATCTCTGCGAGCGCTTCAGTTGGGACTGGTATGTCTCGAGCGTTTTGAGGAGGCAGTCCAAGCTCAGCTCTCAGCGTTGTGATCTTATCAGAGTCAACCAGTTTGCTCAATAAGCCAAGGTCGTGCTTGAACAATTTAGGTGAAATGGTCACACCGTTGCTTTCTAAAGATTGAAACAGCAAAGAAGCTTTCTCGTAGATCTCATCCGGTGCGTACCCCTCTTTGAACGCTTTGTTTCTCGCATTGAGGATTATGGACGCCGGAGTGTTGTTTCGAGGACACCGAGAATTGCAGGTATAACACTGACCGCAACGCCAAATGAGTGGATCTTTCGCGAGCTCGTCTGCAGAGCATTCTTGCGCACGTCGAACAATTTCACGAGGGCTGTAATCGTCGAATACCTTAGCAGCAGGGCATCCTGCAGTACATCTCCCACATTGAAGGCACGTTATTAAATTATCCTTATTGTACAAAAACTCAAAAGTGGACGATTCAGAACTTAAAACCTCTTTTTCTGATTCTTTTTCTTCAGTTTCCATACTTAATCTAATTTTTGTGAATAATTCTATATATAATTATGCAAAAATAGAATTACATTGCCTATATATACTAATTAAAAGCTATTTTTTGGACAATTTGACAATAATTGGGTAAATTTAAATAAAAATAGAAGTCATTATGTACGCGTGGATAGCAACAACTCGGCGCCGAAACATTATAAAATTATCTGCTTAGGCTGTCATTCTGACGTATCCAGCACGGGTTACGGGGTACGCTGCGGTTGTAGTAACGCCCTATCGCGCACCGTTTACCGAGACACTCGATTGGATATAGCAGCTGAAGAGAGCATGTGGCGGTTTTCTGCGTGGCTTCCAACGACTTACAAGCTGCAGACACATGGTCGGTCTGTTACATACAAAAGCGAGGCGTTTGCGCGAGAGCTTGGACTAAAAGAACTATTCATTAGCTTCAACGGGTATTGGCCTCAAAGAAACGCGTTCCTTGAGACGTGTAGCTTCAAAGAGCTCGAATCCCCTCCGACGGTGCAAAGAGCTATCGAAAGCAAGGTAAAAACGTTGGTTGTCTCTTCAGTTGGCAACACAGCACGTGCTTTTGCGCATACGGTTTCAACAACTTCAACAGAGCTAAAGTTAGTCCTCGTTGGATTAGAAAGTGCCATAGACAAGTTATGGTTGCCAGAACCACCTTCACCGAACATCAAGCTCGTACTTCTCCGAAGAGGAAATGATTATTCTGATGCTATCTATCTTGGCGATAGATTAACGACGATACCAGGGCTTGTCGCAGAAGGGGGTGCAATGAATGTCGCACGTCGTGATGGAATGGGTACGGTGATGTTGGAAGCTGCAATTACCATCGGAAGAGTTCCCGATCACTATTTTCAGGCGATCGGTAGTGGGACGGGTGGAATCGCAGCTTGGGAAGCTTCGTTACGTCTAAAACGCGACGGCAGATTTTTTGAAGGCCATCTACCAAAACTGCATTTGTCGCAGAACTTACCTTTTGTACCGATGGTCAGTGCTTGGAACGCTCATAGACGGACGATAGAACCGTCTATTGACATGCCAGACGCTACCAAGTCAATCAAGAAATTGTACGCTGATGTCTTGTCGAATCGTAATCCAGCTTATGCAATCAGAGGCGGGGTGTTTGACGCTTTAACAGAGACAGGAGGTCAGATGTACACAGTGTCAAACAATGAAGCACGGAGCGCTTCCCGTCTTTTTGAAGATCTTGAAGGTATAGACATTGTACCAGCAGCAGCGGTTGCCGCCGCATCGTTGATACAAGCCGTCGCTGACGGAGGCATTAATGACTCAGATGTCGCACTTCTCAACGTTACTGGGGGTGGCGTGCAAAAGGTGAAAGAGGAAAAGGAATGCCATCAAATAAAGCCGATAATTAACGTTGCACGGCCAGACGGAGACCTTGCTGAGCTGCAAGAAGTGCTTATATAAGGGGGTGTACCAGTGACTCCAGAAAACGAAACGGTCAAACTCTTTGAAAAAAATAACATTGATCTTGTAGCCACATTGCCATGTGATAGGCTAAAGCATCTACTCCCCCTTATTGGGAAACGCTTTTGCGAGGTTCCGTTATCCAGGGAAGAAGATGGCGTTGGAATCTGCGCAGGTGCGTTCTTAGCCGGAGCAAAACCTCTGATGCTGATCCAAAGTACCGGTGTCGGCAACTTACTGAACGCCTTATCGTCGCTTAATTTTACTTATGAAATTCCTTTGCCCATTGTTGCAAGTTGGCGAGGGGTCTACAAAGAGAGCATACCTGCACAAGTTTATTGGGGGACACATCTTAGAGCAGTGCTAAACGCGCTTGACATAGCGACCTATGAGCTCCACACGTTCGAGGACCTAAAGTTCTTAGATCAGGCTATTCAGGAGTCGTTCAAGACAAGCTTGCCAGTCGTCGTACTTATATCGCCACAGTTGTGGGAGTGCGCTCCACAAAACGTCTTGGGAGAACCTCGATATAAAAGAGTAAACTGTCCCGCTTTGTCGTTGGGATCCCAAATTAAGCGCCCTGTAATGACTCGCTATGAAGCGATCGAAGCAGCAGTTCCTTATCTTCGAGGGCGGACGGTGGTCTGCAACATAGGTATACCGAGCAAAGAGCTTTACGCACTTTGCGATCAACCGGGCAACTTTTACATGCTTGGAAGCATGGGTTTAGCTTCGTCGATCGGACTTGGTATTTCTCTTTATAATAAAAGTGAAATCGTCGTACTCGACGGAGACGGAAGTCTCTTGATGAATCCAAATGCCTTATGTAGCATCTCTCAACAGGCACGGAACAACTTAACGGTAATAGCCCTTGATAACGGAACGTACGGTTCTACTGGAGATCAGCAAACGGCGAGTCAACACCTTGACTTGGAGCTTTTGGCGCGGGGGTTTGGGATCGAGCACACAAGCAAGGCATATACTGCAATGGATTTACTTACCGAATTGGAACTCCCGAAAGGGCCCAAATTTATTCACACTGTCATAAGGCCAGGGAATGCAAATGTTCCTAACTTACCTTATACAGCGATTCAGATTAAACGGCGTGTTATTGCAAATTTGCGCAGCGGGTAGTTACAAGGCCCCTTAGCGTCGGGCATTCGATTATAGTTGATCTTTTGCAGTAACGTTCAGAAGCGGCCGTCTCTGCGGGGTTACAGAATATGATAAGTGACCATACAAAGGAAGATGGTGATATATTTTGCACGCTGTTCCTATAATGTCGTGGATCCCATACTGCTACTTCGATCTTCCGCTCCGTGAGAAACTAAAGCAAATTTCAAAAAAATCGACGCGCTGCCATCTTCGAAAAAGGCTTGTTAAGATCATTAGCGGGTGTATTGCGATCTCCGGCGTGTGAAGATGGAGGATTTGAAACTTTCTGAGGCGTTTTCTGCGGGCGATATAACCACAAGAAAGGCTAGCGCCCCTTCGTGCACAGTTTGATTGATTCTGGTGGGCGGCCCGGCAAGCTTTGAGAGTATATTGGGCAACCTAATCGTTGGATAGCTGTAACCTTTTTTTGCGCGGTAGAGCGATATTTTGCTGCAATGGACTTCCAACAGCAAGGCGGTTGTCAGGATGAAAATGTGGATAATGTTCAGTGGCAGCGGCTAACATAATACGTGCAAAGTCGGCTCTGCCATTTAGCCATTGTGATTAGCCTTCCGCGACTAAGCTCTAATGAGCACGCAACGCGCAATCATCTTCGAAACGCTACTCGTAACTGGTAGCTTGCCGCTCTCACGGCGCGTTTATCTTAACTGCTGCAGCATGTCAAAGACTGGTTGCGCTGCATCTACAAAGTAGGAGAGCCCACGAAGAAAGAAAAAAATCCCGATTGGTGGTTGTCAAGGTAGAAGCAGCAAAAGAAAGAGTCTTAGTTAGCGACCAAAGAAATGGGTTCGGAGGACACCGTTGCCATAAGTCCCGCTCAAACTTTATTTTCTTACCCTACTGCAGCACTTAGGAAAATAAGCTGCAGCATTAAGCTTTCCCAAGATAAATTTGGGCTGTGCTAACGGAGGGGGGGAACGAAAAGTACCCTGCACTCGTTCCGTATTTAGGTTATAGTGCGACAACTCCAAGGTTGCACATCGTAAAGCAAATAAAAAAGAAGGGGCCCTTCTAGGGGCCTCTCACCGTCTCATCAACAGATATACTAACCCAGCTAAAAGTGCCGGTATCCCAAGCCCGAGTACCGAAAACTCTAAAACGGGCTGGGCGGGTAAGCTCGCAACGCCGCTCGTTTGAGCTGATGGAACCGAAATTCCTGGCACCGATTCATTTCCCGCAGTAGTTACACTTGAGCTGGAGTTTGAGGAACCTGATAGAACCGCTGCCTGAACCGTTGGTGTCGCTGTTACCTTAACTGTCGGCGTTGCTGTCGCTTTCACTGTAGGCGCCGCAGTTACCTTCACCGTTGGTGTTGCAGTTACCTTCACCGTTGGTGTTGCAGTTGGCTTCACCGTTGGTGTTGCAGTTACCTTCGCTGTTGGTGTTGCAGTTGGCTTTACTGTAGGTGTCGATGTTGCAGTCGGCTTGATGGTCGTCGATGCGGCTGTCCAAGCCAGCTTGTCGGTGTTCCAGCTTCCACCGCTGCTAAAATCAACGATCGAATTGTATTGCCGGTATACGAAGATGCCGCCGTTGAGCGACGCGGTCTTGACTGACGTGATGCCGCTTCCGCCTGAAGCCGTATTTGCAAGGTTTGCAGAACCGCCTGCGTCGTTGTACCATGATCCGGTACCCAAAAGAGCACCGCCGGTCTCGTCCCAGCGTGTTTGTTT
>DASVJT010000094.1:0-4928 GCA_036385775.1 archaeon | reverse complement strand
CTTATCGTTTTAAATGCTAAAAAAGAGACCGCTTATCAATTTGTTGACGTTCTTGTGGCACTCTCAACCGTTGCACGCGACATAGGCAACGATTATCTTAAGACTTTTGCCAATCTGGACGTTAACGTTGGATTGCCGAGACTTAGAAAGCACGCAGAAAATATTTTTAACGACTTAGCAGCAAGCGGTGTTTCCATCGACTACATCACAGGCGGATTGGATGAGTATCCTATCACAGGGGTTAATGCTGGACGCTTGATTGAAAAGCACTACAGCGACTATGACTTTGCGGTCCTACTGGGCGTTCCTCACGCCGTTCCGATGACGAGTTTAGGGCAAAAAACCATTTTTTCAGTCACCAATGGACCTCGACAAGTGGAACCTCTAAAACAACTTGGTCACGAGCACGTAACGGTCGAGATAGACCTACATCCAAAAACGCTCGGTGTAAGTCACATCGTGCCATCAGAACTAGGAGAGACTTTACGGGCAGTGTTTTTAGAAGGGGGCGAAAGAACTGCACAAACGGAATGACATCTCAGAGACTCCCTATTTGCACGCCGCACTAATATAATATGGAGCACACAAATAGTAGCGTACCCCGACTACTTCTCGCCGCTGACAGGAGTTCCGCGGGAAAAACGACAATCGCAACCGGTCTGATGTCTGTTTTATCCAAGGAAGGACATACTGTCCAGCCGTTCAAAGTCGGATTAGATTATATTGATACAAGCTATCACTCCGAGGTTACGGGACGCTTTTCACGTAACCTCGACGGCTACTTAATGGACCGGCATGCGATTATTGAGACTTTCTATCACGCTATGCGCGGTGCAGATATCGGAATTATAGAAGGTGTAAGAGGCCTATACGAAGGTTTGGAAAGTTTAAGTGACGTTGGAAGCACAGCGCAAATCGCAAAGATGCTCAACTGCCCTGTCATACTCATCATCGACGCACGAAGCATTACACGGAGCACGGCAGCACTCGTTAAGGGTTACAGCTCATTTGACAAGCGAATTGACATAAGAGGAGTCATACTCAACAAAATTGGCAGCCAAACGCATGCGGCTAAGGCAAAAAAGGCCATTGAACATTATACCGGTATTGAGGTCATAGGTCAGATCCCGCGCAAGGATTCAATGCACCTAACGATGCGCCACTTAGGTCTCGTCCCTGCTTCTGAAGGGCTTAAACGAGACGGCAATTTTAGAAAACAACTTGATAATATTGAGGACGTAATTCTAAACATCGATGTTGACAAGGTGCTCCAAATCGCAAAAAGTGCTGGGAAGCTGCCAAGAGTTAAGTCCAAGGTGTTTGTCCCTTCAAAAGCAGAGGTTGGACATAAGAAGCGCGTACGTATAGGCGTCGCTTGCGATGAGGCTTTTAACTTTTACTATCGGGATTTATTTGATCTTTTTTCTCTCAATGGCACAAAAACCATTCCATTTAGTCCTTTACATGATGAAGAGATTCCCGACGTTGATGGCCTCTATATAGGTGGAGGATACCCTGAGATCTTCGCCGACGAGCTGGAACGCAACAGTTCGATGCGCGATTCGATCTCGTTACACGCTCAAGCAGACTTGCCCGTGTTCGCAGAGTGCGGCGGCCTCATGTATCTGACCGAGTCGTTGACGTACGGCGGGCGAAGCTCAAAGATGGTAGGCGTCATTCCAGCAAATGCCGATATGGCCAACAAGCGTGTTATCGGCTATGTTGCTGGCACGACTGTTTGTAATAACGTCATTGGACAAAAAGGAACCAAGTTTCGAGGCCACGAATTTCACTATTCCGAAGTTACTGATCTAGGTAACAAGCCTCAATTTGCGTTTCAGCTGCAAAAAGGAACAGGTATTTCAGACGGTCGCGATGGCGTACAAGTAGGACAAACCCTCGCTTCGTTCACTCACTTCCATCCACTCTCGTACCCCAATCTTGCTGCTAACTTCGCACGATCGTGCGCGAAGTTTAAGGACCGAGCAGGACACAGCAAATGATCTCCCCAATAATTACCGTGTTAAGCTCTGCTAAAGTGAGGATCGGTAGCTGTAGTTGTACTCCCGTCGCGCTTCACTGATCTACCCGAATAGTCTAAACATGCCTCCTTCTATTCTCGTACAACGGTGAGGTGCGACCAATGTTTGCTCGTGCGGCGCACATCACACGCCCTTCATCGGCGAGATTCGGGGTCATTACAGTTGTGTATATCGCTACGAGTATGTTCATAGAGATTTTTCTGGCGCTACAATGCGCGATTCTTCAAGGCTGCATGTGCTACTGAGACTAGCGCGCTGAATGTGGCGTCTTTTGGTAACGCATCGACCCCCACATTGTACGAACGAAGCGCATCGGCTGTAGGAATCCCGATAGCACCAACGAGTTGATACGCGAGTCGTGCGATGAGCCGGTCGCTCGTTCCCATTCGGTCAGCGCAGTCAAAAAAAGCCTTTACCGTCATGGCGCTCGTAAAAAGCACGCCGGCCACATCACCTTCTGTTACCTCCAGTATGAAGTTTCGCTGAAGTGGACCACAGAGCTTTTTAAGCGTGTACAGCGCGACTTCGTTAACGGCTGCGCCGCCTTTCTTAAGACCTTCGATTAGTTCAGAGCTGCCATAAGCGCTGCGCAAGACCCAGATTTTTTTTCCTGCTATGTTGCTGAGCATCCGAACGATGCCTTGTGAGCTATACTCTGACGGCATAAGATCAACTCGAAGCTGCTCTTTATCCAAAGCAAATCTGGTTGCGGGTCCTATAGCCACGACGCGCGTGGATTTGGGGATGCTAGCAGCATTAAGTCCGAGCTGCGCACAAATCCGCGCACCGTTTGCGCTCGTGAGTATCAGGTAGTCCACCGCGCCTTTCGCTAGTTCGTCTAAGAAAGTGGGCCAAAGCGAGTCGCTTATAGGGGTGATATCGACCAGGGCGGCTGCCAACGCTCTATAACCGAAGGATTCGACGACTTTTTTTGAATCCTCAAGTTGTCTCTCAGGTCTAATGATCGCTAGTGTCTGCATATTGCGGTCTTAATATGTTTGAGAGTCTTACAACGTCACCGACAACTAGCACCGCTGGAGCTTCCACGTTGGCTGTTTCACCTTTGATTGCTATGTCATCTAAGGTGCCTAAAACGACTTTTTGGCGGCTGGTAGTTCCTCGTGAAATGATCGCCGCCGGTGTTTGCGCAGGCTTGCCAAAAGCGATAAGATTCGCAACATTCTCTTTGAGGGCGCCTACGCCCATCAGGATAACGAGCGTGCCATCAAGTTGAGCGAGAACATCCCACTGAAGCTCGTTGCCAGCGGCCTCGTGGCCTGTGACGATAGTAAATGTGGAAGCGTACTTTCGGTGCGTAACAGGGATACCTGCATACGCGGGAACCGCCATAGCTGATGAAATACCGGGCACTATCTCCACATCAATTCCATGGGCGATTAACTCTTCGGCCTCCTCTCCACCACGACCGAATACGTACGGGTCGCCACCTTTAAGTCGTACTACTCTCTTGCCCTTTTTCGCATATTTGACAAGCAGATCATTAATCTTCTGTTGCGGTACCTTATGGTGGTTCGGGTCCTTCCCAACGTCTATAAGCTCTACCTTTTTAGGAACAAGCGCGATTACGCGGTCATCGACAAGTTTGTCGTAGAGCACAATATCAGCGCTTTTTATGATGCGTTCGGCTTTTCGGGTCAATAGCCCTGGGTCACCGGGTCCCGCCCCTACTAGGAACACCTTCCATTCAGACATGTTTTTGTAATTTCCTTTTTCAGTCAAGCGCTGAAACGGATGCGACAGCTTCAGCAATCAATGAGTCTGCTCCGTCTTCTTTCACTCGTTGGGCAAACTCTTTCGAGTTTGGTTCGTAGCTATCAATAGGGATGCGATCGGTAAGGTGCACTACACGTTGTCCATCGAGCGAGAGCACCTCGGCAACGACGTTCACATACTCACTTTCGAGGTGCGCCAAAATACCAAGGGGCACAAGGCACCCACCCCCTAAAGTTTCCATTATAACTCGCTCAACCATGCCTTCAATAAACGTTTGCTCGTCATTGATCTTGGCTACTATATCGAAATCATCGCTTTCCTGATTCGCCATCACGGCGATGATCCCCTGGTTTGGTGATGGAATGAATGGTAGACGCTTCTTTTTTATACTAATGCCGAGCCGGTCTAGCCCCGCCTCGGCGAGAATCACCGCGTCGAACTCGTTTGCCCTTAGTTTTCTTATTCGCGTGTCCACGTTACCCCGAATCTGTTTGCGATTGTAGAGCGGACAATATCGAGCAAGTTGGGCTTGTCGTCGCAAGCTCGAGGTGCCTATAGTAGCTGCTTCAGGCAACGAACGCTCGAAAATCAAAACATCATAGGGGGCTGCACGTGGCATAACGGCACATATGCCAATCTCTTTTGGCCTTTTTGTGGGTACGTCCTTCATGCTATGCACAGCAATATCAATCTCGCCCTTAAGCATGAGGCCGTCGATATCTCTCACAAATGCGCCAATACCGGCCTCTCGGAAGGGCTTATCCGCAAAATTGTCGCCGCTCGTTTGAACGATTATGAGCTTGCTTTCTACGCCATTCTTGGCGAGCAAGCTCTTGACCATCTTAGCTTGAACCAATGCGAGTTTGCTGCCTCTGGTGCCAATACGCAGTATCTAGATCACGCCCTACCAGTTATTTGCGGTCGTTATTGGGTTAGTAGCCCGCGGTGTCGACGTCTAGGTGATACAGCCGTTTAAACGCGTTAGCGTACGCACGAATGGTGTACTCCACGTCTTCGTTTGAGTGTGCAAGTGAGATGAAGTTCGTCTCGAATTGCGAAGGAGCCAAGAAAATGCCCTCTTCGCGCATAAAAGCAGCCAAGTTCTTGTACGCGTCAACGTCACTTGTAAGCGCGTCTTGGTAGTTTCTAACT
>DASVJT010000093.1:0-3432 GCA_036385775.1 archaeon | reverse complement strand
GCGTTCATGACGGACATCAACTTGGGGCAATACACGGCTCACATCGATCAGGAAAAGGCGATCTACGTCACAAGCGAACAGTGCTTGATAAAGTACCACAACTACGCGAACGTCCGCTTACATGACTTCATCGACGGGTTGATTGATGCCCGCGTCACCCAACGAACCCTCCGCGATTTGCCTCGCCCACGGACAAGAAAGCCGTTCGTGACGCAACGGGGCCAACGGATCACCGTTAAGAGGTTGTTTGAACGGCTCAATTGGGTGCTCGAGGACAACACGGTCGTCATAGCAGACGTTGGCGACGCACTGTTTGGGGGGCTTGACCTCATTACGCACTGCAGAACCGAATTCCTCTCGCCTGCGTATTACCTCTCGCTCGGGTTTGCTGTGCCGGCGAGCATTGGAGCGCAACTTGCAGATCGTAATCTGCGTCCATTAGTATTAGTCGGTGACGGGGCCTTCCAGATGACCGGAATCGAGACCTCAACTATAGCGCGACTCGGCTTGAACCCCGTTATTGTGGTGCTTAACAACTTTGGATATGCAACTGAACGGCCGCTGCAGGATGGGCCGTTTAACGATCTGCAACCATGGCAATATAGCCTCATTCCGGACCTCGTTGGCGGAGGGAGGGGTGTTGTGGTCACGACTGAGGATGAGCTGGAAAACGCTCTTAAGGCAGCCCAGACATATACGGAAGGGTTTACGATTATAGACGTTCAGCTCGATCCGAGCGACAGCTCACCAGCGTTGCAGCGACTCACCGAGGGTCTGGCTAAGCATATCCGGTGAGATTCTATCGGCGGGCGCTGACTGACAGAATTAAGGTCGTCGTCAAGCACTCTTATGGAGCATAAGTCACGTAGGAACTGGATATACAAGCACACAATGGGCACGCGATTATTGCGGCAGTTAGCGCTTAGCCCTTAATCGGCCTACGAGCAAGACAAACCCGCCGACAATCAACGCAACGAATGCAAAAACTAATAATGCGCTAAACCCGCTACTAAGGCCATTTCCTGTCAAAATGTCGTCCACTGCGTTAGTCGAAGCGTTCGTTTCTGAAGGAGATGGCACCCCGCTCGAGTGCACCGGGCTTTCAGTAGTCAACGAGCGGTTAAACGTAGTGAATTGCACGCGTCCGGTACTCTTTAAATAATCCATATAATCCGCCAGAAGCTTCACTTTCTGTGAATTGACCGTGCCATTTGGTCCGCTGAAATCGGAGGGGTGGTATAGCACAACAAAGGTGTCGACGCTACGCGGATTGTTGAGGAACTGCTCAGTTTCGTTCTTCAAGGACGCAAGACTCTTGTTACCGAACTCAAGCGAGGCCGCCTCAACTTTTATGCCCTCGCTCTGCCCTTGCTGTATATTGAAATCGCGGTATGCTGTACTGTATTCCGTGAATCCTAACGCTTTTGCCGCTTTAAGCGTGTTGTTGTCGCTTTTGTCAAACGGCGGTATAAACGTCGTAGGAACGACCCCGAACGCCTGCTTGATGTCATCACGCCCTTTCTTTATCGTGTCGTACTGAACGGCGTAAGGGCGCCCATAGAATTCGCTGGGGCTAACCATTGTCACACTCTGATGTGTATATCCGTGCTGTGCGAACTCAAAAAGGTTGTTTGAAGCGATTAACCGCATGTAGTTCAGGAATTGTGTATCTTGAAGGAGTTGGTTGCCTGCCGACGCGTTTTGATGAGGAACGATGCCCAGCGTTATAGGCACGTTCTTATCGATGTGCACTTGGTTGACGGCCTGAAGTTCAGCAAATTTGGTCCTAGGCGCAACGTCATCATCCCTAAAAATAACGTACTTCCTCGTTTGCCCGTTGGCCGCTACACTCTGTGCGTTACCGTGGACTGTGGAAAATAGTAATACTGTGACAAGTAAACAAGCGAACACGATTTTTCCTGCTGTCGCGCTTCCCATTTTCAGTTGTCCTCACCTTATTTGATATGCATTTCAAAATGCAGGATCTTAAGCGATTTAAGCTCGAAACGCAGACAACAGGAGCGTCGCCAACAACGCCGAGATTTTTAAGACCTGCCCGTCAGTGTGCGTTGGGGTCAAGAGCGTCACTAAGCTTCGTAAAAAAGACACAGTAATTGAGTAGCGGGCATCAGTTTTAAGTTTATGCAGCGCAAGGTCTGTTGAAAACGTGTGATGAGCGATGCTTTTAGATGTAAGTTTCTTCATGGGGGGTTTAACTCTCAATCAAGTGTTGGCGCTACGCGAGTTCGTAGGACGCGACCCGAAGGTGCTGCATGAACGCGTAAATCTTCCGGTTTCGCTAGCTACGTAAGCCAAATCCTCGATGGAATCAGGAGGGGCTGTGAGGTACATTCGAATCATCGGTGCAAAGTCATTTATGGAGCTGACGCAAGCCAACGTAGCAGATTGGCACCTGTACGGCACGACGTTTCTTGAATGGGAAGCGGAAACTGGAAAGGATTATGATGGCTGGGTAAACGAACGAGTCATCCCGACATTAGACCTTTTTGATTATCTTGCATGGTATGAGGACGGATCGCTGCACGGCTATGAGGGTGGGTATAGTGTCATACTCGATCAGAGCTTCGGACTGTGGACGGGAGAAATACTCGCTCGCGCTGAAAAACTCGGATTGAACATCGAGGAAACCCAGAACGGCTCCGGATGCTGGATTGGATAGGTCGAATATTGCAGTGCCAGCAGGCAAAGGCAACAGGCAGCTGCTTCCTTTCGCGCAGTTTTGTGATATAACCTATTATGGTTCTCGGCTAAGATTGCCGCGAAAAACGACTAGAGGATATGTGCGCCGGTTCCTACGCCTCTTCTTCAAAGCTCGGAAATTGGAACTGCAACGCCTTGAAGCCCTTCTCATCAACAAATCGCTCGTCAAGCATATGACGTTTGGATCGGCCAATTGAATCAGTCGTGACGCCGAGGAGGGCTCCATCACTTCGGATCACGAACGTGGAATACTTCGCAAACAGCCCTTTTATCGTTGACACCCCCCCCTCATCACGTGCTTGCCACTTCGAAAAGGTTTGTCGCTGCAATAGCTTAAACTGCCGTGAGGTCAGCGTAATTACGTTTATTTTGATAGTTTGACCCCCTCATCAACTGACTGCCTTCTTAACTAATGTAAGTAATTCCTCTCGTGTTCGCACGCGCTCGCGCGTCTTGGTCGTCCCACCCTTGATGACGTTTGCAAAAATCTCGGGTAGGTCCCCCTCTGAGCTTCCTGTGAGGCCTTGGATAATTCCACTGAAGACGTCACGCGTTCTTCTCTCCTCTAATGTGATATGTCCAAAATTGCGAAACCACATCTCTATGCGCGTGTCTTCCGACACGATCGTTATTTTGCGTATCTGCTTCTCCCACCAGAGGTGAATCATTATATCATACTTCTTCTGAGACATGAATCCTCTCGCGCGCAGC
>DASVJT010000092.1:0-1672 GCA_036385775.1 archaeon | reverse complement strand
GTAGTCCTGTGTGTCTATTCTTATGCCGTAGAGCAAAGCGGTGGCGAGTCGTTTGTCGATGTCTATGTCGAGCTCTTCGAGGTAACTGGTCAGTATCGTAGCGGTAGAGCCGACGTCCCGGATATCAGTATAGAGAACTTCATGTTCAGGAACGCCGTGATGGTCAATAATAATTCCCACGTTTTCATAGTTGGTAAGTGGATTGTTCGCGCCCGGGGTGGCCGTGTCGACCAAAGCGAGCATGTCATAGTCGCTCGGGTCAACTTCGTCAACATGGACGAGGTCAATAGCTAGCAAGTTAACGAATGCCCGGTTTTCCTGTCGGCTAATCTCCCCGCGGTAAATTATTGCTGCTTCGGTGTCGACGGTTGCGGCGATTTGCCTAAGCGCGAGAGCGCTTGCTATCGAGTCCGGATCGGGATTATCGTGAACGAGAATGCCGAGCGTTTTGATAGATTTAAGGATATGATGAAGTCGAGTCGCCGACCGCTGCGATTCGGCCCTCTGCAGATCGTGCAGCGTGGCTTTTGCGATCAGTGATGATGGATAAACGACCGCGTCAGCGCCGAGCTCTTCGAGCTTATCCTTGCTCAGCGGGTCAGCGGCACGGACGATAACAAAAACGTCTGGCTTTCTCTCCTTTATCGCACTCAACGCTGACATATTCGCTTTAACGTCGGAGCTCAGAATCATTATGGTCTCAAGGTCGGTGGATAGCAGCTTCGTAATGACCTCCTCTTTCGTTATGTCCCCAACTTGCGCGTCGAAATTCTGGTCCCGAAGCGTCTCAACACGTTTTGCGTTTTTCTCGACAATGGTAAACATCCGACCGCGTTGTGTGAGTTCCTTGGCAACGAGAAAGCCAACGCTGCCTGCGCCGAGTATCGCGTAAGTTAGTCGCTCGTCATTCTTGAGTGGAATGCTATGATCAAAGCTTATCCCGTTGTAACTAATAAGCCATCACCTGCTTCATGAGCCGTGATTAAATTTTAAATTTGGATTGGGTAACGTATATATGTGGAAGCGGTATAAGAGCATATGCCACAAAACGGGCCGGTAGCTTAGTCAGGCAGAGCGTTGGGCTCTTACGGTATTTTACTAATGACCTGTTGACCAGAGATACCCAAAGGTCGAGGGTTCAATTCCCTCCCGGCCCGCGTATTTGAGGGGCTGTGGCCTAGTCTGGAATGGCGACGGGCTCCAGCGGTATAAGTTCACGATATGATGAGCAACGGGTCAACTGATGGCTCGGGGACGCTTGAGCCAAGTGATGTCCCGTTGGAGCACTGATCGGAGAGACCCGTCGATCGAGAGTTCAAATCTCTCCAGCCCCATTTTTTGAAGTTTAGACCGTGAGATATATGGGTTCGTTTATGCCGATAAGCTAACTTTGAGTAGTAAGCATAAGGGCGTTTGTTCGATCCTCCGGTTTTGAATATCCTTGTTGTGTAATTTTGTCATATGCTGATGGATGTCCAGAGAGGCGACAGACGGCACCAAAACATTAAGTATTCTTGACTCTTACCCTAGCGAGAAGTCCCGTGGTGTAGTGGTCAATCATGCGGGCCTTTGGATTCACGTGGTCTTGAACGTTGACCACTGATAGAAGAAAGCCCGCGACTGCGGTTCGAATCCGCACGGGACTATCGTCCGTTAGATATTTGCCGAGGTG
>DASVJT010000091.1:0-3942 GCA_036385775.1 archaeon | reverse complement strand
TGCGGAAGTGGGGGATGACGTGCTGATGTACATGGGAACGGTCTTGGGCGGCACAAGCCTGGAAAAAGTGAAGCGCCATCCCACCATCGAGGACCGTGTGGTCATAGGTGCAGGTTCCAGCATCCTCGGACCGATAACCGTCGGAAAAGGTGCAAAGATCGGCGCAGGTTCAGTAGTGGTTAGACCTGTCCCGGCCGGAGCGACCGTTGTCGGTGTTCCGGGAAGAATTGCCGAGCCCGAATGCCCCGCTACAGGAACGGACCTAAATTATGCCCATCTGCCTGATCCCATTCTGCGCGTGGTCAGCAGGTTACTCGACCGGCAAAACCGACTAGAAGAGCGGTTGCGCTCTATGCAAAAAGCCCTTCCGGGACCAGAGGCTGAGAGGCTTATGGCCCAGTTGGAGCGAGAAGAGGAGATCCGGGAGGCTTTACGGGACGTGCTTGATCCCGAAGTAGGCATCGACATCGTGGACTTGGGCCTGATCAAAGATATCATCATGCGTGGCGACGATACGGTGGAGGTCGACTTGGTGCTGACCTCCGAGGTTTGCCCTATGGTTGACCACCTCACCGAACAGGTGCGGCGCCGGGTAGAAGGTCTACATGGCATCCAGCAGGTTGAGGTTAAGGTCCTTGATGAGCCTTGGAACTGGGACCACTTTGTCCGGCAGCAGAATATGAGGGTGAAGATATGACCAAAATATCCAAAAAAATGCTGACGGCCAAAATGCTGACGGGTTGTAATTCCAGCGAACACAATCACAGACAGTGCAAGGATTATGCAAAAGAAATTGGCAAATTCCCAGCATCTCTCGCTGTGGGCTACGCGCATCATGCAATGTGTATAGGTATTCAATCTCTTGATTTGCCGCTTCCCAGCTTTGCTTGTTCATAATGGCAGAGGTCCTTGATCTTTTAGAGAAGCGCAAGTACACAGGATGCGGATAAGGTTTTGCCACGCGGGCCATCCAGCAATAGAGATTAACTTCATAGTGCCAATAATTATTGCCGCTACCAGCAAGTATTTGTTTAGCTTTCTGTATGATAAGATGCGCCGGGGTGACTGACCGGCTAAGTGCGCGGCTGCAGACCGCGAGAATTGGGTTCGACTCCCAACCCCGGCCTCATGAAGATCCAAAACACCATGACTGGAAATAAGGAGAATTTCCAGCCCATTCATAATAATCGCATCAACCTGTTTGTCTGTGGTCCTACAGTTTACGACGATTCGCACGTGGGTCATGCCAGAACTTACGTCGCCTTCGATGTAGTGGCACGCTATCTTAAATATAAGGGCTTTAGCGTCTTTTACTTGCAGAACATCACCGACGTGGACGACAAGATCATCCAGAGAGCGGCAGAGACGGGTGTCAGTCCCCGATCGCTGGCGCGCAAGTTCGAGGAGAGATACCTGGAAGACATGCGCGCTCTGAGGGTCACCAACGTCAACTATTATGCTCGCGCCACTGAACATATCCCTGAGATCATCTGCCAGATAGAAAGGTTGAGTGAGTTAGGCTTTGCCTACGAAACCGAGACGGGCATTTACTTCGACGAATCTCGTTTCGGAGATTTTGGAAAGCTGTCGCATCAAGGTGCTGAGGATCTGGAGAAGCATAGAATTGAGCCAGATTCGACCAAGAGGAATCCAGGAGACTTTTCTTTATGGAAGAAGCGGCAGGACGGGGAGGAGGTGATCTGGGACTCGCCTTGGGGCAAAGGTCGGCCAGGATGGCATATCGAGGACACGGCCATCACCGAGAACTACTTCGGAACGCAGTATGATATCCACGGCGGAGCTATGGACCTAATCTTCCCTCACCACGAGGCGGAGATCGCCCAGATGGAGGCTGCGTCAGGAAAGAAGCCGCTCGTGAGATACTGGATGCACACCGGCTTTCTTAATGTCAGGGGCGAGAAGATGGCCAAGTCTCTCGGAAACTTCACAACCATTAGGGATATGCTTCGAGAATATGAGGCTGACGCTTTCCGATTCTTCGTTCTTCTGGCGCACTACAGAAGTCCTATCGACTTCTCAGAAGAGGCTTTAGAGCAGGCTCGCAACGGTCTGGAACGGATACGTCAGGCCGCGAAGATCATAGAGGAGCACTTGGAGAAGGCCCCAGAGTCCTCTGGGCGTGAGGGGATGGACCCCGCTGTGGCCCTGGCCAAAGCTAAGTTTCTAGAATCCATGGATAACGATTTCAATACGCCTTATGCCTTGAGAGCCGTTTTCGACTTGGTGAGAGGGGTAAATCGTCGCATCAATGAAAAGAGTATCTCGCAAAAGGGGCTGCAAGATGCATGCGAGCAGCTTCGGGAATTTGGAGAGATCCTCGGTCTCAGCTTCGATGAAGCAGCAAAAAGACCGGCGGAAAAAACAGATACAATAGCTTGCAATCTGATCGAGCTCTTGATCGAGACCAGGCAAAAGCTTCGCGAGAAAAAGGAATGGGAGCTTGCTGATGAGATTCGAGCCAAGTTGCGCGAGCTTGACATAGTCTTAGAGGATGCTTAGGAACCACCAGAAAGTGCACGACTAAAGGGTCGACAATAGGTTAAAGAAAAAAGCTAAGAGAAAGGACACACCAATCAATTCTGCAGTTCATCTGATCATTGTCCGCTTCATGTCCCTTTCCTGGGTTATCTGCGCGACGTCTTCGTCTTTTAGATGTCTAACCCCGTGCGTATCTGAAACGTATCTTGCATTGATGCGAAGTCCTCGGGATTCCTGTTTAAAACGAGCTCGCCATCTTCCCACGGCGAGGGACCGCAAGCGCAGCCCGCCACCACCTTACCAACATCAACGGCATTGGCTAAAGGAGTGCTCCGTCCTGTCTGGCATGCAGCAAATACATGGAAGGTGGAGCTGATACGGTGGAGGTGGACATGGTGCTGACCTCCCTCCAAGTTTTCCCCTATTGTCAGCCACCTCACCGAACAGATGCAGCGTTAGGTGGAAGGTCTAACATGGTATCTGCCAGGTTGAGGTTAAGATCCTTGATGAGCCTTGTAACTGGGACTGCTTTGTGCGGCAACAGAATGCGAGGGTTTAGATGCGGCCGTAATATCCATAATGTGCCGCGTTAGAATTGTGGCGAATGCGGTCTAGGCAAATACCGCAAGTCATCTCCCTTTTCGCAGGCTGATGATGATGACGGCTCTGAGCTTCATTTTTTGGATTTTACCTTCCATTTTTCTTTTTGATAAGTCTTCAACGTCGTTTCAAGAGAATTAGCTATTGAATGAGGTACTCGCGCGGGCGGATATTGTCATCTTCATCGGTGAAGTAGTAGATTTGCGAACCACCTTCAACTTCGTCTTCAAGCGATAGATCAGTTGACTATTACAAGGTCAGATCGAACTCGTATGAGTTTTACAACTTCTCATCCTTGGTTATGCTTCACTTTCTCCATAATTTAGTATCGAGAAAGCTCTAATAGATGTCTCTAGCGTATCCGATTGTAAAAAAAACGATTTCTGCTGAGATTGGAACTCTGGCCTCCACTGCATGAAGATGGAAGCTTTTGCGCTTTCTGAGGCGTGTCTATAACTGCTGTTATGATCACGAGGAAATCTAGTGCCCTATCTTGCACAGTTGGTAGATTTGCGTGGGCAGTCCGGCTAACTTTGCGAACGTGTGGGGTAATCAGATTAGGCTGCCGCTCCTTTAAGGACGATTGCACTGACCCAAAACTGTAGGAAGTGCAAATTCCATGACCGTAAAAGCTATGCAACTAATCGTCTAAGTATGCCTAATGTACGACGTTAACGCGATACGCAAGGATTTCCCCGTTCTTGAACGCGTCATTTACCTTGATAACGCTGCCACAAGCCAGACGCCAAAGCCCGCAGTAGAAGCGATAAACGAGTACTTCCTCACCTATGCAGGCAATTACGGGAGGGGTGCACACCGACTTGCCCGGGAGACAACCGAGCG
>DASVJT010000090.1:0-14933 GCA_036385775.1 archaeon | reverse complement strand
GATAAATGAAGGCCTGCAAATAACAGGACCCCCATTCGCGGTCTATTACAGCAGCCCAGAAGAAATGGCGCGAGGCGAAATACAATTTGAGGTAGGTATACCCTTTGTAGGAGAGGCCCAAGAGGGGAACAATGTCCAGATAAAAACATTCCCGTCGCAAAATGTGCTTTCAGCGATCCATAAAGGACCATATAACCAAATAGCGCCTGTTTATGCAGCATTAATGGAATATGCTACAAAAAACGGATTCGAGGTAATCGGCCCACCTATGGAACTTTGGCTAACGAATCCTATGGAAGTGGCAGAAAGCGAATTACTAACAGAAGTGCGCTTTCCTGTAGCAAGAAATAAGTGAACTTGTGTTTTTGTGCGCGTCCTATTCGATCAACTCTTTACTATCGTTCCAAAGTAGGATTGTCGAAAATCATCTTATTTTTTCGTCCACGTTCTAGAAAAACTACAAGCAATCTCACAGTTTCCTAGCGTAAGAAGACATTCACACTAGTCTAATCTTATGTGCTACTATGAATTAGTAGTAGGAGGGTTAGCTGGTATCTTCGACGAACCCGCTAGACAAGCGTTTTTTTAAAAGCCTAAAATAGCGTTTAAAAGGAAATTAACCGCTATTAAGTTGGTAGTGTCTGCTAAATTCTGCTGGGCAAAGCAGTATGAACTAATATGGGTTCGCACACCCCTTTAGTCATACTAGTGTAAGTTTGCTTCTTTACTAGGTTTGACTCGATGATGGTCAGAGGTTGCTTCTGACATGTAAATTTAAGATTAATGCTCATTTGGGCTCTTCAAAGACTAACGCAGCCTTCCACTCAAAAGCTTCCGTCATTTCCTGTGCAACTGCTTAACAGGTCAAAGCAAAAATGATGCTTTAAAGCGCCCTAATTTTAAAAATTGCATAACAATAAGGCCCTTTATTCAATTTATTTTCAAATAGAGCCATTTAAGTAAAATGGAGCTCATAATGGACTTTTTTAGCTTAGCTCGCTGGACGCATGGGAAACAGCAGTCGAAATAGAGCTAGAAACTATTTAAAACGACATCAAGGCGCCCGTTGAAATCTGCTTCCAATGGAGCATTAGTGACTTAGGGATTTATGCGTAGAAATAAGCTGGACTTCGCGCATTTGTAAAAAGAAAGGTGTCTGAGCTATAGATAACCTTCATTTCTAGTCCAAAATTCCAAACGGAAGTCAAAATGGAACCGAAATCGTTAAATATAACCCTTGCAGTGTTTAATTTGTCGATGCTGGAGAGCGAGGGCCCGCTGCTTGGCCCTACCTCGAACCGTCTTTTTAAATACATGCGGCGGACCCCGCTCCGTGTTGACTTACGAAGTTTCTAATTGATATATCTTGATCCGTGTGTAGTATTTTACATATTTAGCATTTATGTATCTCAGTTAGAACGGTCAATAATGCGGTGTGATTAGTTGCGTTGCCTTGCACGTTTGTGGTACCTGCGCCTGAAATCCGCGTTGCGAGTTGTGTTGTTTGTAGATCAATATTAGCAGTGGCGGTACGCCACAACACTAGTGCGCTCAGTTCTAATCAAATCCGCATTTGCTGCACGTTTCGAATTCAAGTTCTGTGCGGATGGATGCTCATTTATGATGGCATCTCTTTATCTAGAACCCATTTCTGTGAATAAAAATTAATAGCAGTAAGCGTCTGGATTATTCAGGTATACGCATGGATGACGCTGTAGATTACGTATTTGAGGCACTTTTCGCTCTTTCCGACTTACGAGTGTTGCTTCGGGAGACTGCCCCTTTGCACAAGTTCAATGAGAAGCAATTGTCGCAGGCCCACGACGCCCTCGCAAGAGCAAAAAAAGCCCTAGAAGAGCTTGACGAGGAGCTTCAAAAATGAAAATCGCTGGGAACATACCGATCCGAGAAGTCGAGGAGCGCTACATCAACATACAACCAATCCAAGCCGCAGGCCGTTTGACTGCAGAAGCGATGAAGGCACTCATCGTCTACGGCGACGGTTACTCGACATGTGATCAGTGTCGTAAGCCCTTTAGACTTGATAAAATCACCAAGCCACCCATCGCAGAGTTCCACAATGATCTCGCTCGATTCCTAGGCATGGATGAAGCGCGCGTCACGCCGGGGGCACGACGTGCGTTTCAAGCCGTTTGCCTAGCACTTGTTAAAAAAGGTGAAACGGTTTTGGTTTCAGCTCTCGGACACTATACAGAATTTCTCGCCGTCGAAAATGCTCAGGGCACAGTCCGCGAAGTCCCCGCAAATGAAGCTAATATCATCACAGGCGACGCAGTTGCGCAAAAAATCGAAGAGGTCACGCGTGAAAACGGTCACCCACCAGCACTCGTCATGCTCGATCACTTCGACTACACACTAGCAAACGAACACGACATTGCGGGGGCGGCGAAGGCAGCTCATCAGTATGATACCCCCCTTCTGTATAACGGCGCGTACACTGTTGGCATAAAACCTGTTAATGGGAGAGCACTTGGCGCAGACTTCGTCGTTGGCAGCGGGCACAAGTCGATGGCGTCGCCCGCGCCAAGCGGTGTGTTGGCAACGACGAGTGAGTACGCCGACACGGTGTTCAGCACGACGCAGATGATCGGTGACCTTACTGGACGGCAGTTTGGCGTTAAAGAGGTTCAGATGCTCGGCTGCACGCTTATGGGGGGTAACCTCCTTGCTATGATGGCGTCTTTTCCGACAGTGAAGCATCGCGTTAACGAATGGGGTGAGTACGTCACGAAGTCGAATTATGTTGTGGACGCACTTCTCGGCATAACGGGGAACACGTGCATCAGCGAATACCCTCGTAAGCATACACTATCTAAGGTAGACACGACTGGAAGCTTTGACACCGTCGCGCGGACACACAAACGAAGAGGCTTTTTCTTTAGTGATGAGTTAAAGCAGCGAGGCATCGTCGGGGCTTTTGCTGGAGCGACGCGGGCGTGGAAGTTCAATACGTACGGCCTGAGTTGGGATCAGACGCGCTACGTTGCAGATGCCTTCCAGGAAATCGCTAGAAATTATAACTTATTGTAGTTAGTTGCGAGCTTCGGCGAACGCCCAGTGGTTCACCACGTATTTTGCTTTTCGGTACGACTACAATTTGCGCTTTAACAACTCGTGTAGTTGTTCTGCGCCCACAATTTCGGTCTGGGTTAACTCCCATTCAGCAGGAAATATGACAAATGGTTGACTCTGCGTGCCACCTAACCCCCCGTGACTCCCGATTAACTCCTCGAACGCGGCGACTTCGTCGCTGCCAGGGTCGTAAACACTGTTGACTAGGATATCTGGTGCGTAACGAAATCCATCAGTACGTCTTAGATGATCTGCAGCGTGTGGCCCGAAATCGACGAGCGGACTCTCTCCTTTGCAACGGTCGTCGCGCAGAAAATGTTTTCCTTTTGCGCCGAAGACGACGGGTCCGTGAACCTGCGACCGCACCATGATAAAACCTATCCATTCTTGGTTAACAAGTCCAGGAATTAGCAGGGGAAATGCGCGATTGATCTGTTCATAGCTCGCGCGCTCCCGCCAATCTGTCAGATAGACGAGACCTAAATTACCCGAAGCCAGCACAATAACCCGTGCCACTTCAGGAGGCGTTGCGCGCTCCCGCCGTTTACGTGCGATTGCATCAGCGACGGGCCTTACCTTTCGGACTGCGTAATCTTTTCTTTGAACGATGGGGTCCGTTACGGCCTGGCCAAAGTGGTCTTGATTTGAGTCAAGAGCGCTGAACATGTTGACTCCTTCGCCGATTAGTTCCCTTACAAGGCTTTCGAGAGTTAAGCCACAACGCTGCTTAAACGTAGCCCCGTTTGCTTGGCCATGATCAGAGAGTACAACCAATTGGTACGGGCGCGGAGCATAGCTTTTTGCCAGCTCAAGCCGGTGCAACTGCTTATCTATCTGCTTGAGCGCGCGAAGCGAGGCACTATCAGTGATGCCGTTATGATGGGCAATTTCGTCGTACGCTACGTAGGTAGCATAAGCGACGTCGGCTCGCCCGGTTATAAGATCTCCGACTAACGTGTCAGTAGTGGTCTCACGTAAAAAAACGTTAGCGGCGGCGCGAGTCAAGAAGCAAATAAACAGCCCCTTGCGCAAGCGCGGCTTGACGTTCAAGATGCGTTGTCGAACACGGCCGAAGAACTCGTCAAAGAAGTCCCAGAAAAAAAGTGCGATAATGCGCGGGATGTTCGAAGGAGTAGAGTAGAAAAAGAGCCAAGACTTACTGTAGAATCGTTTCATCTCCCTCAATCGACTATAGGTGAAAATATTGTCCTCAACGTCTCCCGAAAAGAGGTTTGAGCGACTCGCGCCGTTTTTCGCTAACAGTCCTTCCCCGTCCGAAATTCGCGCTTCAATCTCAGGCGCATCAGAGAGGCCGGTGGATACCATTATTCTATTGTCGTGTTCTTTCTCTACCCAACGAAATGCGGGAAGATCTTGATTGTGCCCGTGCAAGATGCCCGCTTGGCTCGCACCGGTCTGACTGGATAAGTCGGTTTCCCACGAAGTAATGTTGTGGGTTCCCCGTTCAAGCCAACTGGCGAGCGTCGGTAAATATCCCTTGCTGATTGCTTTGCGGAGCACCGATTCGGCAAGGCCGTCGATCTCCAGAAATATTGTACCAACTTGGTCCGTCTGAATCCCCCTCGTCTTTTTGACCTCCCGGCTTAAGATGTTTCGATAATACCACGCATCATCATTATTCGTCAGGAGGCTCGAGAGAATAACGTTTATTGCTGCCAAGCCGATTGGGGTTAAAATGAGCGCCCCCAGTCCTTCGACGCCGGCGCCTGGTACTAGTATGCTCGTGAGCCAAACCATCAACGCATTCAGCAGCAACGCTCCTATGCCAAACGTGTAAGTAAGAAACCGCAGCGTGCATCGAGTGAGAATTGGCCATAGGATTGCATTTACAATTCCTAGCACCACCACAAAAGCAATTGCTGCAGCAAAACTGTTGATGGTGAGTCCGGGAATAAAGTGAGCGAGGAGGAGGAGGCCAACCGCCTCGCCGACCCAAATCACGAGGGTTCGCGAGACGTTGCGTAAAAAAGGCTTCGTCTTGTTCTCCATTTACGCCCCATGAGCGCAAGTTAAGGTAAAAACCGTAATCTCAGGTGGGCAGTTGACCCGTATCCAGAAGACATTGGTTCCAAGACCACGACTCGTGTATTGGACCATGTCGCCGACTTGATATCGACCCAGCGGGTATTTCTTAGCATGAGACGCTTTCACTAACGTCCCTATGTAAGGAATGATGAATTGGCCGCCGTGCGAATGACCCGAGATCTGCAGACTAAACCGCCCCGTCGTTGCGCTCACGTCAGCAAAGTCAGGTTCATGGGCCAACAGGATTGCAGGACCTGAGGACGGAAGTTTGCTGAGCACGACATCGAGGCGATGTTTGTGCAGGGAAACGCTGTCGACGCCGGCGAAATGTAACGCTGCCCCCCTTCGATGGAGCGTATAGACGTCATTACTAAGGTCTATGATGTTGCTTTGCTGTAATATCTCTCGAACTGCTGCCTCACCTACCCAGTGATCGTGATTTCCGAGAACTGCGACACTCGCGTCCTTTGGGTTTAGTTTAGTAAATGACGCAATTGTCTCCGTGGAATATCGATCAACCTCGTATGAGAAGAGATCGCCAATAATTGCGATCAGATCAGGGTGCTGCTTGTTTATCATTCCAATTACGCCGTCCAAGCGTTTCGTGCTAAGCCATTGGCCGAGGTGGATATCTGCAATGCTTGCTATCCTGTAACCGTCGAAGGCGGGATTTAAGTCAGGAATGGTCACACATACGTGCTCGATCTGAAAAACGCCCGGCTCAAACCGGTCGCGTCCCGTTTTTTCAGATAACGCTGTCATGGCCATCTGTAGATCTCTGCGTAAAGCGAGGCTTCTCAGGCGGCGTTTTCTCTTCATAATCTTCTGTGCTCGACTAAGGTTTCGCTAATCGCGACCGTTCTTAATATAGCGGATCTTGACGTATAAGGATGTTCAAGGCGTTTTTTTAGTCAGTCCCCAACATGCGGATATGCTGCGAGAAAAACCATTTGACCGACTAAATCTACGAGGCAATTACACAGTTTGGTCGAGCCAAATGCCTTTGCAGCAGCGAAACTCTCGTACATAAAGATTAGGAATCGCGCGTAACGATACAGCGCACGTATAGGCGCTGCTCTGTATGAAGTTCTATACGTTAAAACACTCTTCGAAAGAAGCCTACTGGCTAGAGCAAAGCTGAAAAAAGGCGCGAAATTGACTCTTTTATTTTGGTAGTGAGGGATCGCTGAGCATACCGTTGCGGGGTCATCTCGGAGCACACTTTTAAATCTTTTAAGAATGCCTGCTTCAGGGATCGGGCCACTGTTTCATCATACATAATCGCGTTAGTCTCAAAATTTAACCCGAAGCTCCGAAGATCCCAGTTTGCGCTCCCCACTGACGCAGCGACCTCATCCACGACGATCGTCTTTGCGTGAAGGAACCCATTTTCGTACGTATACGCGCGTACTCCTGATTCGAGCAGCTGCCCCACGAATGAAAGCCCGGCCCAATAGACAAAGGGATGATCCGGCCGGTTTGGAATCATAATCCGCACGTCAATACCAGACAGTGCCGCAATCCGTAGCGCGTCGCGCACGCTGTCGTCAGGGATGAAATAGGGCGTCTGTAGATAGACCGACTCAGTTGCGGAATTGATCATCTTAAGGTATGCCTCTTTTATTGGGTTCCAATAGGTATCTGGTCCCCCTGAGACTACCTGCACCGCAGCTCCAGAAGACGGGGCGATATCAGGGAAATAGCGATGCTGGTATACCTGTGGCTCCCCTTTTGCCGCATAGTTCCAATCAAAGAAGAAGCGAAGCTGACAGGCCAAAGCTGCATTTCCTTCAATCCGTACGGCGGCGTCGCGCCAGTATCCCCATTTCTTGACCTTGCCAAGATATTCGTCACCGATGTTGAATCCTCCTACAAAAGCAGTCTTTCCATCGATGATCGCAATTTTTCGGTGGTTCCTAAAATTTGACCGCAGGTTCAGAAAGCGTATCCGTGAAGGGAAAAAGAATACAACCTGCCCGCCCGCGCTCTTTAGGTCACAAAAAAAATTTCGCGGTAGCCGAGCACAGCCGAGGCCGTCGCACAAAACCCTTACTTCGACGCCCATCGATGCACGGTCAGTAAGCGCGTCTCGAAGCTCGTGGCTGAGTCCGTCATCCCTCCAAATATAGTATTCGAGGTGGACATGATCGCGCGCTCCTTTGATTGCGGCAATGAGGTCATCAAATTTCTCACTGCCGTCAGTGTAAGGCTTAACCTGGTTGTTCGTCGAAAGCATCGAACCGTTGTCCTCAATGAGCATCAAAATCATGCGGCGGAAGACGCTAGACAAGTGATTGAGGGCCGGAATCTCCCGAGTTTTCAATTCGCTTTTCTGCTGTTCGATAAGGGTTCTTAAAGCCTTATCTGCGTCCTGCTTAATTCGAAACATCTTCTTTTTTCGATAATTCTGACCAAGGAAGACGTAAAGAACAAACCCGACAACGGGTAAGAAGAAGAGGACCAAAAGCCAGGCCCATACAGCGGCCGAATTTTTCCTCTCAAAAAAGACAATGGTAATAGCGAAAAGAAGATCCGAGATAAGAATTGCGATAAGTATGAGGTCAATAATACTCATGTTTTCTTTTGAGGACTCGTCCGCAATCGCGCGCTGTGGCCGTGGTAGGAATGGTTTCAGAGCAGATAATCTCTTTGATTATGTTCGTGGAGCACCGCTCGCTATGCAAGTGGCAGCTGAGCCGTGTCTGAGGGGCCCCATTTTGCCAGACGATTGGCACTTTGTTCATTATAAGCCTTATTAACATCTTCCGACTGGATCAGCCCGAACCGCTGAGACTACTTCGATCAACGCTCAGTGAGCGTATCATTCAGAAAGGAGTCAATCCAGTCATTCAACAGCTAAGGTTGCTCCAATAGGTGAGCAACGAGGGCTCCGAATTTGCGCGCGCTCTGTTCATCAAGCTTGTTAACTTGCTTAATCGGTACCCCTACAAGTTTAGCAAAATCCTCTATGAGCTTCGTGTCTGTATCGGAGAGCTTGTTAACGTCGAGATATCCCCCAAACACCTCGATTGCTCGAACGCGCCCTCCAGCGCGCGCTTGCAAGTCTGCCACGTACCGATGCACGAGCTCCTCTTTAGGCACTGCCCCGTAGTCGACACAGACAACGAAAAGCGCCACGTCTTTGTCGTTTAATTGAGCGCAGTTTGCGGTAAGGAAGCTCACCACACTAGGCAGCGGATGCTCTTCGTAAATCGGAGAACCGATCACGATGAAGTCGAAACCGCCCGGATCAGCTTCGGCGACGTTCTGAACAACCACGTCGATGTATCCTGTGCTCGCTACCCCGTCAGCTATCCACCGAGCAACAGTTTTCGTGGAGCCGTATCTCGTGTCGTAAATGATTAGAACGCGAGCCATGTCGCCTGTTACACCGCCCTCATGTTCCAGCAATCACGCGCGCAGCTTCTTAAGGAGCCACGCCATATTCTTGCCAAGGGCGGTCATCGTCGCCAAGCCCTCCACATCATTTTGCACTTCACCGACAGAGTGGCCAATCCCGATATTCCAGTAGCTCGATCCGGGAATCATCATCTGACTGATGAGAAAGAAGTGATTGATCGAGTCGAAAGCGTGGATGGCACCAGCCCGTCTTACAGCAACGACTGCCGCGCCGACTTTGCGCTGAAACATGTCGTCATTTGCCCGAGCCACGAAACCAGCTCGTTCAATAAGTGCTTTAAGTCCAGACGAGAGGTCAGCAAAATAAGTCGGCGAACCCAGAATGATCCCGTCTGCTTCGACCATCTTAGCGAGGTAGTCATTCATAGAATCGTTAGTCACAGCGCAGCGCTGATCATGGTTCTCCTTGCACTTGGAGCACGCGATACAGCCTTGAATTTGTGCTCCTGCAAGTTGAACAAGCTCGGTCTCTATTCCTTCTTTTTCGAGTTCGCTAAGCACCTGCTTAATAAGAATTGCCGTGTTGCCATCCTTGCGTGCACTGCCGTTAAAAGCTATAACCTTTATAGAAATTCCTCCTCCTAAGATCCTGTGAACGACCCATTATGATCAGCACTGAAAGACGCTTTATAACTGTTGCGTTGCTAATCTGAAGCCGTTCTAAAAAAAAGCCTATTGAGGCTGTGTGCCTTATATGTAAAAAACAGCACTGAAGTTTCCAGAATCGTGTCTGGCTTCGCGAAGGAGCGTCGGTTACAAGAAGATCCGTGTGATTCACGCCATTATCTGTACTGTGAAGCTTTAGTCACGCTGAGGACAACTGCACTAAAAGTCCAAAACTATCTCTTGTGCGAAAAAGTTTTCAGCTAGATATCTTGCTTTCGGATGACCATGCCTCATGTTTTGCCGTGTGTTCATTTCTTTCTATGCAAAAGGGACACAAGGTGTAGCCATTAAAAGGGTTCATACGTACCGGCTTGCCACAGAAGGTGCAAACTAACATTTCTGCCTCGGTCATATAGGTAGCCCCCCTCTTCTTGCGGGATTTTAAATATAGAGATGCTTGCTTTAATCGACTCTTCACATTTAAACTTTTCGAAATTCAGCTTTTTTGCGATTAAAACGTTAATTGAGGCCTCTTTCGGCCACTGCAGCCATCAGTCTTAGCGAAGTCCGGTATTTATACGACGAGTTGGGTACATACTAGTGCAACAAAAGGAGGGTGGCAGGTTTGCTAAAGAGTGCAGCTAAGATTCCTCGCGCCACGTGTCGGCTCTTCGGTGCCATAAAGGCGATTAGCAACATTAGAGACAGCGTCATTTTGGTCCACGGCCCGAAAGGTTGCGTTTATCACATCAACTACATACTTGGCATGCGGGGCGACAACACCTCGAACGTCTATTCGACCTGTATGGATGAAAAGGACGTCATTTTTGGCGCCGGAGATAAACTTAAAAGCGCAATCATTGAGCTGGACAGCGAGTTTAGCCCCGCCCTCATCGCCGTGCTCTCGTGCTGTGCTTCGAGTATCATTGGTGAAGACGTTGAGAGTGTGGTAAAGGACGTAAAGACAAGGGCTGAGGTACTAGGCATAGACGCTGGTGGGTTTGAAGGTGATTATCGATCGGGTTACAGCGAGACGCTCAGGCGACTTGTTGAAGTACTTGTTGAGCCCCCCCACGCCCATGACAAGCTTTCGGTGAATTTAATTGGCCTGTTGAGGGCAGGCCCAGATCTCAGAGAGCTCAAGCGCGTCCTAGCGCTTATCGGCGTCCAAGTTAACGCGGTTCTCACGGCAGGTGCTACTGTGCGTCAGATCAGGCGCGCAGCCTCGGCAGCTCTGAATGTGGTCCTCTGCGAGGCCACCGGCAAGGATGCCGCAGAGCAGTTGGAAAAGCAGTTTGACATGCCGTACATCATAGAAGAGCTCCCTATTGGCTATGAGGCCACCTTGCGCTTTCTTTCCCGCGTAGCCGATGAGCTTGATATCTCAATGGATTTGGACGCTTTGTCTCCAAAGCACCGCGTTGAAGTCCCTCAAATGATTGGAAAACGGGTTGCCGTCATCGGCGGTCCGACGCGGGCCATTTCCGTTACAAAATTCCTTAAGGAATGCGGCGTTGAACCAGCCCTCGTCGTATCAGACTTTGATGTTAACACGGCCGAACGACTGAGCGACATCGTAAGTGACCAATGCGAGGTACTCATCGCTCCGGAACACGAGCTTATTCTCGAGCGATGCAAAGCGCAACGCATCGATCTTATCCTTGGGGGGATGCTCGAGCGACCGATCGCATCCCGTCTCGGTGTCGCGCATCTCGACATAATGCACGGAAGCGAAAAAACCGTCGGTTTTGCCGGTGCTGAAGCATTGCTCAAACGCTTAAAAGGTGAAGAGCAGACGTGATCTCAGAGGGGTGCTTAGTTAAAAGTAAAGCGATTCGCGGAACGGTCGGTGCGATTATCCCGTACAACGAGCGCACGTGTGCGATCACTGCAGGTCATGTTATCCGCTATGGTAACGGTGTAGTCGGAACCAAAGTCGTCGTAGACGGACACGAAAGCACGGTTATCCGTCTCTTCAATGACTACGATCTTGCGTTAATTGAGGTCCCCTCAGAGCACGCAACGCTCTCAGCAATCGGGCGTGCCTCCTTTGGTCCGGCCGAACTCGTCGCGTACGACAGACGCATAGCGTGTCGGGTAATCGACACTGGAAAAAACCTCAACCGATTTGCATTTCCGTGTGGGAATATGCCTATGCCTGGAGACAGTGGTTCCCCTATCATACAGGAAGGTGAGGTTATAGGGCTGCTTTCGTCAGTGTTGTACAACAACTGCACCGGGCTTGGAATCTCGTCTGAGGTCTTCGGTAATCCGTTGCGTTTGAGATAAACCGGCTTCTATACACTCGGTCCGGAAGCAGATAGGTGTTCATAACCTTCAGCCCTCAGCTCATGCAAGACCCCGTCGACGTCGAGTTGCATCCCGGATTCCGTGACCTTTCCGATGATGGTATACGGAATGGGGATAGCAGTTAGTCGCTCGTGTCTCGCTGTAAAAAGAAGTTCATAATCACCACCGCGGTATATGGAAAGCGTTAATTCATCACGTCGGTCCTCACTTACCGATTTTACCTCTGCGCTTATGGGAAGAGCGGCCGCCCGCAGATAGAAGCCACAGTTGCTTGCTTTTGACAGCTCGTACAGTGAGAGACTCAGCCCATCACTTGTGTCGATGAGTGCGGTCGCCGCGCCCGAATCAGCAAGCGCTTGCCCATAGACAATTCTCGGCTGTGGTTCGAATAATTTCTTTAGAGCATTTTCCCGAAAGTGATTATCCGCATATCGATTGTCGAGCAACATTCTGACGCCGGCAGCAGCGATGCCTAGTTCCCCGGTAACACATACTACATCTCCGACATTCGCCCCTGCACGCGTTAGTATCTTATGCTGATCTACACTGCCTATCGCAGTGCCGACGAGCGTGAGCTCCTCGTGCTCATCGGTGTCGCCACCAAGAAGTGTGGTTCCATTTTGCGTGCAGCACGCATTGCAGCCGCGCATAACGTCAAGCGCAAAAGAAACCTCAGTATCGCGGGGAATGCCAATGGCCATCGTCACGCCGATAGGCGCAGCGCCCATCGCGGCGACGTCACTTAAAGTTGCGGCCGTGGCCATCCATCCAACCTGATAACCCGACATCTCGCGTGGAAAATGCGTTTTTTTATGTAACATATCGGTCGTGACGACCAAATACTGGCCCTCATACGCGATTGCCGAACAATCGTCAGCCCCTGGACAGAGCTCTGCTGTACATTCAATAACCTCAGCAATCAGACTTACCAGCGCCCGCTCACCAATTTCGCCGACCTTCATCTACATTTCACGTGAGCATTTATACCCAATAAGCGCTTCTACTCTTCAGCCCAGTGGGCCCTAGGTCGATTTAGATGAAGGTTTATCCCGAATGTATCCCGTGTCTCACATCGCGGGTGCTGTACGAAGCGAAGTTATCAACGAATGATGTAAAGACGCAGCTCAAAGCCGAAGAAGCTGCAGTAAAAGTAATGTGCAGCAAAGGGTTTGATGGCCCTATAGCATTACTTTCGACAGACGTGCACAGGGCTGTGTACCGCGTGCTTGGCGATGACGATCCTTACCGCGAAGTAAAACGACTCGCCAACGAGACTGCGATCAAACTTTTACCGACGGTTCGGTCGAACATTCAAACGAGCGACGATCCCTTTCGCAGCGCGGTCATCGCCGCGATTATTGGAAATACCTTTGATTTTGGCGTACTCGGTTTTGAAGTAGCGACTGACGATTTTGAAAAGGAAGTCGCCGCGATCTACCGACACGGGTTAGACATCGATGATACGAACGCCATCAAGGCACTCATCAAAGACGTAGTATACGTTGCTGATAACGTCGGAGAGATCGTATACGACGGGCTTCTCATAGAGCAGCTGCGCAAGCTCGGCGGACGCGTGACTCTCGTCGTGCGGGGAGGTTATGTCCTCACGGACGCTACAATCGAGGATGTTTGGGAGTTCGGACTAGACAAAGTCGCTGACAGAGTTCTGACAACGGGCTCAAATGCGATTGGCATCAAACTTGATGAGATCTCGACCGAGTTGAGCGAGATTTTGTCCCGAGCTTCGCTTATTATAGCCAAAGGGATGGCTAATTATGAAACGCTCTCTGAGTATCCCTTTAAACCAGTTGCCTATATGATGAGGGTAAAGTGCGCACCAGTTGCAGAATCGGTAGGGGCACACGTCGGGGATTTCATTGCGAAACTTGTACGGTAAGATAGGTTCTAACGCACAAACAGGAACGCAACCGCGTTGTTGAGCACGTGCAGCGTGATCGGAGCCATCAGATTGCCCGTCTTTTCGTACACGTACGCGAGAACGACACCGATAATGAATAACGGTGCAGCAGCCAGCAGCTCTAAATGGATTGCCGAAAAGAGTGCAGCGCTCAGAACGATCGCGTATGAAGGTTTGAAGCGATCCCTGAAAGCTTTGTAGAGGTACCCGCGAAACACGACCTCCTCTGCGATAGGCGCAATTATTACCCCCGATAAGAAGACGATGGGCAAAAGTCCTGGAACAGCAGCAGATACTGACAAGGCTTCTTGAGTCGGATCGACGCCGAACTGTTGTTGGATAGGATAGCCGACAATGCCGGCCAGAATAAAGGCAACTACGAATCCCACAACGCCGTAGAGAAGCGCTTTAGGAAGGTTTTTCGTGGTAAATCCGAGTGACGAGAGCCGCTCTTTGTAGAAACCCAGGACGACTGCTACGATGAGTGCAATGGAAACTATGTTTGCGATGTTCAGTAACCAGTAGGTCCCTGCAGTAATGCTTCCGGTGGTTACGCCGAGCTCTTTGCTGGAATTGATTACACCCGTAGCGATGAGGATCGGCGGCAAGAACAAAGATACACTAAACTGACCGACCAAATAAACTAAGATGCCTAGGACGATTGACCATTTCTTCTTCGGCGGTCCACGCGGCTTATAGACGTCGTACGGACTCGTCGGATGGAACTCATCCCAGTCGATGGCAGCAACTGGAGTTACGTTTTCGTTATCTGCGGGCATCTGACTACTTTCGTAGCTAACATGACTGCTGACTTATATACCCTTGTTCTGTGCGCGGAATGAAACCCCTTAAAGTGCGATTATAGCCTGTAGCACAACTAAACCGACTGACGGTATCTTTATGAGCTTGCGCGTTAATGTAGATAAATACGGAAATCAGGTGGTAAATTAACATGAAGGGCAAGTGGGGCAGCGATATCGGCCTTTCAGCACGTATGCTGCTGACGATGATATTGCTTGGGATCGTTTACGTTGCATTCATAGGCATAATCTTACTCTACGTGCGTAACATCGCGTTGGTTGCCATCTTTGTGGCGCTGTTTCTTGGAGCGCAGTATTATTTCTCCGACCGGTTAGTCCTCGCTGCGAGCGGCGCCCGCATCGTTAGCGAGGATGAGGCTCCTGAGCTCCACAGTGCGATTGAACGCCTGTGTGCTATGGCAGACCTGCCAAAGCCAAAGGTGGCCATAGCAAACAGCGCTGTTCCGAACGCTTTTGCGACTGGCAGAAATCAAAAGCACGCAGTAGTAGCGGTGACGAGTTCCCTCCTCCAACGACTCGAAGAGCCTGAAATAGAGGCCGTGCTGGCGCACGAGCTGTCACACGTCAAAAACAGGGATATGTTGGTTATGACTGTCGCGAGCTTCGTCACGACGATTGCTGGCTTCCTCATGCGTTATTGGTTCTTTATTGGCGCAGGTGGCAACCGGAGAGACAACAATATAGTCATCTTCTTTGTTGCACTCGCTGCTATATGGATA
>DASVJT010000089.1:0-15949 GCA_036385775.1 archaeon | reverse complement strand
TCTCGGCTCTGCAATTGGGGTGGCTTCTGGATTTGAACATGGTGGCATAGCTGTGTTAGGGGATTTCGCGTTCTTGCACGGCGGTATTGTCGGACTAATTAGCGCGCTAGTCTTTAAGCGCAGCGTCAAGGTGTTCGTCCTCGAAAATCGAATTTCAGCTATAACAGGGGGACAGCAAACGCCTGTGGTCTCCGACTTGGTCGGTGCACTATGTAGAAATTACGGGGTTAGCTACAAAATAGTGAATGCAATGGAGATGGGCGAAAAATCGTTCGATAGCCTCCTGCGCGCAACGAAGAACTCCACAGGGGCCCTAGTTGTTGTTGTCAAGGGCACATGTCCCAAATACAGCCAGTCTTCTCAAAATTCCGAAGCTTAGTCAGGTGTACATCACACCTCGAACAATGTCCTCGAGCTCATCCTGAGAGACCGATTTCTTTGTTTCACAAACACGTTTTACATCGTCAAGAATTTGGCATAGCTCATCGCGGGTCGGTCTATAACCTAACTGTGCGATCACATACTGGAGCGCTTTTTTTCCTGTATGCTTGCCGATGACGATTCTTCTCTTGTTACCTACCAAGTCAGGTGAGAACAATTCGTACGTCTCTGGCGCCTCTAACACTGCAGCAACGTGTATACCTGACTCGTGTGAAAACGCATTCAAACCGACTACCGGCTTATTTTTCGGCAGGCGAAATCGTGAGTGATATTCGACGGTTTTCGACAAATCCATTAGTTTCGTAAGGTCGTACGTATCAATGCCAAACTGGACACGCAGAGCGGCAAGCAACTCCTCGAGTGGGGTGTTTCCAACCCGTTCCCCTATCCCGTTAACAGTTGTGTGGAGCTGGAATACCCCAGCTTCAGCCGCAGTGATTGTATTGGCGACAGCCATGCCGAGATCGTTATGACAATGAATGCAAAGCGGTATGTTAACGGCTTTTTTCATTTCCGTTACTAAATCGTAGCACGATGCCGGCCTGAGAGCACCGACCGTATCTGCGATGCTGACATAATCAGCCCCGTGATCTTCACCCTGTTTTAAGAAATTTTTAAGTACCTCAGGATTTGTTCTAGTCGCGTCTTCGGCTGCAAATCGCACGATTAAGCCATGTTCTTTTGCATATTCAAGCGTCGAAAGGGCACACTCCAACATTTCATCAAATGTGCGATGATACTTGTATTTGAGATGTAGATCAGAAACAGCCATGAATAGCCCCACGACATCCACGTCGCAGTCCAACGCTTCATCTATGTCGTGAAAAATCGCTCTCGATAGACAGCATACCTTAGAATTTAACCCCAAATTCGCGATTTTTTTTACCATCGCCTTTTCTTTAGAAGAAACTGCAGGAAATCCAGCTTCGATCATCTCGACCCCAATCGAGTCTAGCTTTGTAGCGATCTCAACTTTTTCTTCCATCCCAAAAACGACGCCAGGCGCTTGTTCGCCGTCACGCAGTGTGACATCACAAATTTCAATGTGGTTAACGCCTGCTCTAGGCGAAGTAAAAGAAGATCCAAAATAACCCATAGACGACCTGAATCAAATTCGCAAAACACATTCACAGTCTGAACTTAAATAGATTGCTAGCTCGATTTTCTATATAAAAAAATAGTTTAGTGGCACTGAGTCAAAGTCAAGATCGGTCTATCATTATACAACCAAGCGGACATTCCAAAAAATCCATAGGTTGATAATCTTCAGAGCGGCAAATAGTACTGGTGAATATATCTTGGATGTTCAAAGAACCATCAGCGAGAAGATATTGTCTTACGCTTCAGGAAAACCCGCGAGAGCTAATGACTTTGTTATAGCGCGCGTTCACTCAGCAATGGCTCATGATGGAACGAGCATACTCGGAGTGCAAGCATTCCAAGCGATGGGCGCTGATTCTGTTTGGGACCCAAATAGGGTCGCTATAGTCTTTGACCATATTGCCCCAGCTAGCACGGAGATAGCTGCAACCCTTCAAAACACAATACGCGCGTGGACAAAAAGCCAAGGGATCACTCACTTCTTCGATGTTGGCGAGGGCATATGCCACCAGCTCATGGTCGAGCAAGGACTTGCCCTCCCAGGCACCGTAGTCGTCGGTGCGGATTCTCACTCGTGCACGTACGGAGCTCTCGGAGCTTTCGCGACAGGTGTCGGTGCAACAGACATTGCTGAAGTTTTTGCAACGGGAAAGTTGTGGTTCAAAGTGCCTGAAACGATCAAGATTGTCATAAATGGAAAACTCCGCGCTTGCGTAAGCGCAAAAGATGTCATTCTCAAGATTGCAGGGATGATTGGTGCTGACGGTGCGTCTTACAAAGCACTCGAATTCTACGGCACGACGATCGCTGACATATCGATGGAAGGACGACTCTCTATAAGCAACATGGCAATCGAAGTAGGGGCGAAAGCAGGAATCATCCCGCCAGATCGAATAACTACTGAGTACCTCGAACGCATTCAACCTCAGTTGGGCTTCACTCCGCGCTACGCAGATGAGGGCGCCTCTTACACGGATGAACTCTACGTTAAGGTTAATGATCTGGGACCTCAGATCGCGTGTCCTCACGAAGTAGATAACGTGAAAGGCGTAGAAGAGGTAGCAGGAACGCCAATCGATCAAGTCTTTATCGGTTCTTGTACGAACGGACGTTTTGAAGATCTAAAGGAAGCCGCACGCATACTAAGCGGCGAGACGGTCGCCGTAAGAACGATCATCGTTCCAGCATCGAAGCACGTTTTGCTCACTTGCATACGAACTGGAATCTTAGAGACCTTGATAGAAGCAGGCGCCACTATATGTAGTCCAGGATGCGGACCGTGCCTCGGTGCGCATAACGGCGTTTTGGGACAAGGAGAAGTTTGCCTCTCAACTTCTAACAGAAACTTCAAAGGTAGAATGGGTGCCAGTGGACTAATATACCTTGCGTCCCCCGCTACGGCCGCAGCAACGGCACTCGCGGGCGAAATCGCTGACCCGCGACATCGTTAGATCTTGTCTAGTCTATTCCATAATCAACTTTTAAGTGCTGGAAGAACTCTTGATCTCCTCAATCTGTTCAATCAAGATCTTTTCAATGGCGTCGAGCAAATACTCGAGCGAGGGGCTTCTGACTGTGAATTTTCTAGGGATCCCTTTGTAGGTCACAATGTCGCCTGCGTCAATCGAAATCATGGGTTCTCGGACGACGAGATCTGCTTTGAACTCGCTTGCGGCGATTTTTTCAATTTGGAGGTCCCACATTTTTTCATCGATTTCTTGTTCGATCTCTTGCGCCAGATGCTTCGCTTTGTGAGCCAAAAACGCAATTTTTTGATTAACGAGGTATTCTTCTTGCAAGGTCAACGCCATTGACATAGTCCTGCATTGTTTCGGAACTATTAAACACTTCTTTAGTCTTTTGGCGCCCACATAGATATGCTCGCTTCCCTCAATCCCCGCATACTTTATATCGCTACGTTTTCAATTAGTCTATAATGCTCATCAGGGGGAACGTTTGGAAATACGGGGACAATGTCAACACTGATTTGATAATACCTGGCAAATATTTGAGAACAACTGACGTCAGCGCTTTCGCGGCGCACGCGATGGAGGGAGTTGACAAAAACTTTTCTCCTCGTGGCGGAGACATAATAGTTGCCGGCAAGAACTTTGGCTGCGGGTCGTCCCGGGAACAAGCGGTTCTCGCCTTGAAGCACGCTAAGATTGGATGCGTCGTTGCGGTATCATTCGGTCGAATCTTTTTCAGAAATGCAATAAATATCGGTTTGCCAATAGTCGAAGCCAACGCCGTTGATTTTGTCCACACGGGAGAAGAGATTGAAGTCGATTTTTCCGCAGGGCTTGTGAAAACGCGCAACGAGGTCGTGCAAGGTTCAAGGCTTCCTAAATTCTTACAAGAAATCCTCGAAGAGGGGGGCCTTGTAGAATATAGAAAGAGACATCCGCGTGGCCGCGGCCTGGAGGAGACTGATATTTCGTAGGTGTATGCGCGTGACTAAGCAGCTTTTCCTTAGAAGCATATGAAAATCGCCGTGGCTCAAGGAGATGGAGTTGGGAGGGAGGTCATACCGCCCTGTATCGAGATTCTAAATCTGCTATTAAAGGGTCCAAAATTCATTGATCTTGACATAGGTTATTCCAAATGGGCAAGAGAAGGCGCGCCCATAACCGATTCAGACATTGATTTGATTAAACAAACTGATTGTATGCTTTTTGGGGCTGTGACCACTGCTCCTGGAAGCAGCGTGGTCGTCCGACTGAGAAGGTCATTTGATCTTTTTGCTAATGTCCGACCTTTTCGATCTTACGGTTTAACCCCTTATACGTTAAACATGACAATAATCAGAGAAAACCTAGAAGGATTGTATGCAGGTAAAGAAGAAGTTTCAGTTGATATTGCAGTCACTAAACGGGTGATTACTCGCTACAATACTGAAAGAATCGCTTCATTCTCTAGCACGTTAAAAAATGTAAAAAAAGTTACAATAGTTCACAAAGCAAACATACTTAGATCAGATGTCCTCTTTCGCGATATCTGCGCGCGTGTTTTAGGTGAACACAGCATCCTTTACGATGAAATGTACGTTGATGCCGCTGCGTACAACCTGATCAAACACCCAGAAATGTTTGATCACATCTTGACTTCGAATTTGTTCGGCGATATTTTGTCAGATGAAGCTGCTGGACTTATAGGTGGCCTCGGACTATGTCCAAGCGCTAACATCGGACCTGACTATGCAATTTTTGAGCCAATACACGGATCTGCACCCAACATTGCTGGACGTGGCATAGCAAATCCTATCGGGGCTATACTAAGTGCGAAGATGCTTCTTGAATGGGCTGGCGAACGAAGTAAAGCGATACTGCTAGATAACGCAGTCAAGAAGACTATAGAAAATGGCGTGAAGACCCCAGATCTAGGCGGTACGAACTCGACCAAAGAAGTGACCCGATCGATAATAAGTTGTCTCTGATAATGATATGATTTTTCCTGAACACTGCAAGTATGTTGCAGTCCGAGACTGCGACGATATGATATCACGACCACAGCCGGGTGAGCCAGTCTATTTCTCTTCTCGCTATCTCGTATTGTTTTGGCAAGGACAAGCTGCAATTTACGAAGTCAATTCAAATGGAGAAGGAGTGATACGATCCATATCGGGTGTCAACGAGATTGCAGACTTTTCCGAGACTTCTGTGTACGAACAGAAAGTCGACATCTTCAACAGAAGCAGGTTAATCCAGGAAGCAAAGCGTTTGTGTAAACCACCGATAAAAGCTGTAGTCTTTCAAGGATTGGATCTTCATTGGACGTTTGTCTGTGATCCGGATTTAAACAGCGTCATGGAGATCGAGATCTTTGACATTATCCCCCCTGATCCACCCTATCTCGTCGCTCTTATTAAGAAACTTGAAGATGCGGGCATTTTTGGAGATCTGTCGGTTTCGTTCAAGGCGGTCGTTCAAGATCTAAGAAGATTTAATACAGATACTATATTCCCTTGTTCAGCGTCAGGTATTGGCTCGAGCCATCTCAACAAGCCCGGAGTTCGAATTGAGGAGGGTTCTGTACTTGTGGGATGTGACATGTCAAGACAAGTGCTCGAAGCGAGATTTCCAGGGATAAATTTCGAACAGGAGAACATATGTCCAACAAAAACTATCAGACCGTACAAGCCTTTTATCGCAAAATGTTGCAAGTCAGCAAGAGTTGGACCTATAGAATTGTATGGCATAGAAGGATACGTCGTTCATTGGGGGGCAAACCCTTACGAAGTCGTCTCTGCTATTAGAGCTCTCGCAACGCGATACACTGACGACGTCAAGGTGAAGTGACACTTCTGCTTAGAGAAATGCGGAGGGAGGGATTCGAACCCACGAATGCCTTCGCAACAGGATGTCTCAAACAACAGTTCTTAAGTCCTGCGCCTTTGACCTAGCTTGGCTACCTCCGCTGTTAGTTGACTAACGCATAAACATATAAAAGCTTATTTTGGCATATGGTTGCTGTACAGGTTGACCTGCTGAGAGCTTTGTCTAATACACCTGGCCAAGAGGTACTTTATCAAATGCTAATACGCCGTCGAAAGTGACGTTCAACTGTTCTTCGCCTTTGTAATGCAGTTCTCGAACTGCTGCACACCACACTTCGTAGTTCCATTTTTTGTATGGGCGTCGATTCACAATTCTAATTGCACTTGAAATAACATAAATATGTGTTTGTTACGGTAAAATCGGAAGCGAACTTGATTAAAAAGCCCGACTTTTCAGGGGGATTTGAGAAATTATAGCCCCCGTTTACACATGACATTGGAAGGCGTTCAATCTTTAGCTCCTAGGCGATTTTGAGGATTGATTGCAGATACAAGTTTCACGATTAAAAAGATACGTGCGTAACAGAACTGATAAGATATAGTTACAAACTTATAAGATGCTCCGGTCGGGATTTGAACCCGAGTCGTTGGCTTGCTTCACTTGATTAAGTTCGAAAGGCCAACATGATTGGCCGGACTACACTACCGGAGCATTACCTTATCTTCGCGAGAATATAGCCAAAGCGGCGCGTTTTCACGAAGATCGTTCACAACGATGAGCTTCATAAATATATTTTTTTCTGACTTTGTTAAAGAACTTCAAGCATTGCATCACAGATATTTTATTACAATTTGCCACATTAGTCTTAACACTATTTCATCAAAAAAAATAAGAAACTGCGGCACAATATTTCCTAAAGTTGCAGCTTATTACAGGCAGCTAACTTTCAAAACTAGTTAAAGTTCGATATGAGGGATTATGCGAGTATTGATAACTGGCGGCGCTGGATTCATAGGTAGTAATTTTGTACGTTATATGCTCAACACTCACCAGTCCACGGAACTGGTGGTCCTAGACAAACTTACGTATGCCGGGAACATGGATAACCTGAAAGATGTGTTAGCTGGCATAGAATTCGTCAAAGGTGACATTTGCGATGAGAAATCCGTAAAACTTGTAATGAGTCACTGCGACTGCGTTATCAACTTTGCAGCTGAGACGCATGTCGACAAGTCTATTGTCAGTTCCGCTGCATTCGTCCAAACAGACGTCTTAGGAACTCAAGTCTTGCTTGAAGCGGCGAAGGAGCACCAGATTGAGCGGTTCATTCAAGTTTCTACAGATGAAGTTTACGGCAGCATTCGAGGTGGGTCCTTCTGCGAGTCAGATAAGTTAAATCCTTCAAGCCCTTATGCAGCAAGCAAAGCAGGGGCAGATCTTCTGCTGTCATCCTATTTTACAACTTACAACTTCCCTTGCATCATTACCCGCAGTGCGAACAACTATGGACCCTATCAGCATCCCGAGAAACTGATTCCTCACTTTATTACCAGCGCTATGAGAAACTGCAAGCTGACAGTTTATGGCAAAGGAGACAACATCCGAGATTGGATCCATGTTGAAGATAACTGCAAAGCCATAGACTACGTTCGTCAGATGGGCAAAACTGGAGAAATTTATAACATTGGTGCTGGTAATGAGAAGAGCAATTTAGACGTAACGAAAGCTGTCCTACAACTTATGGATAAGCCTTTATCGCTCATGACGTTCATTAATGACCGTCTGGGACACGACTATAGGTATTCCCTAGACTGTTCGAAGATTAAGGCCCTCGGATGGAAGCCCAAAATTTCATTTGAAGATGGATTGGCACAGACTGTTCGATGGTACCAAAAGAACGAACCGTGGTGGTCATCGCTAGCTTAAAAACACTTAGGCGACTTTTCACAGAACAAGGTTCCGGGGGAGCTGAGAGTCAGAGCGATTTAACATATCTAATCATCGATTCAAAGACTGTATTCCCATCCAGAGAGCCCAGACGTTTCTCTGAGGCTCGTTCCGGGTGTGGCATCATAGCTAACACGTTTTTTTCCAAATTGCTAATCGCTGCAATGTTATCTTGCGATCCGTTTGGGTTTGCAGCAGAAGTCGGACATCCTTTGTCATCGACGTACTTAAAAACGACCTGATCATTCTCATAAAGCTCTTTGAGAATTCTCGGGGGAACGACGTACCGTCCTTCTTTGTGAGCTATAGGAAGCTTCACTACCTCGCTTGAAAGTGATGTGAAGGGAGATCTGCCAATTTTAAGAAGTTTCACCCACTTACAGATGAACTTCGGATACTGGTTTAATGTAAACGTGCCCGGCACAAGGTTTGATTCACTGAGGATTTGAGCCCCGTTGCATATACCTAAGATGGGTTTCCCCTCCGAAGCCATCTCCTGAACCGACTGCATAATCTTAGTTCGCGCGGCAATGGCGCCTGCTCTTAAATAATCCCCGTATGAGAAGCCTCCTGGGATAATCGCGCCATCAAACCCGTCTAAGACTTCTTTGTACCAAACGCGTTCTGCGTTAACGCCTAGATTATTCAAGGCTTTTTGCACATCGAGATCGCAGTTGCTGCCGCCGAAACGAAGAATAGCAATCTTCATTAGCACCTTCGTAGCTCCTATTCGAGCACTACGCTGTAATCGTGTATGATGGGATTCGCGAGCAGTTTCTGGCACATTCCTTGAGCGGCATCAGTTGCATTCTGGCGCGAATCTGCTTCGAATTCAAGCTCAAAGACTGATGCTTGTTTCAAGGATCGACATTCAAATCCAAGATGCTTAAGGGCTTTCGTTATTGTAGCAGCTTCGGGATCCAACATGCCATCCTTGAGCTTCACGGTTATCTCGGCGCGGAAAAGCATACGATGACTGTTGGATAGTAATAGTAAATATTAGTTGTTAATAGGCCGTAGCCTGGCAACGTGATCGATCTAACGCGGCTGCGCGCAAAAAAAACGGTTAGCCAAAAATGATCTAAGTGCCATCAGACACATAGGCCTCGTTCGACGTCAATCCGAACAACTTTAAGCCCACCTTCATTGTGGTCAGGAATGCGCTACCGGAACCTCTTATTAACTAGCATTAAGGCAACAGCTATCATAATACCAGCGAATGCAGGGATCGCTTCAAAACCAGGCACTCCTGCAGCTTTGCCCGTATTGCTTTGGCCAGCCTTTGAGGTATTCGATGTAGGAGCTGGGGTGTTTGACGGATTCGCAGTCGGAGAATGAGAGGCAAAAGGAGCTTCCGCGAGTACCTTGCGTTGCAGGGCAGTCACTTCGGAAGCCGATAGTTCCGTATTGTATTTCTCCAAGACTTTGCCTTGCGGGTCAGTGAGCACGACCAATGGCGGCTTGCTATAATTATATAAGATACCTTGTTGAGTCCCAAGCACGTTGATGTTTATGAAGCTTGATGAAAGGGCAACAACTTCTGTGTTGTTCCACGTGTTTTGATCCATGTTTTTGCATTTCGAACACCACTGTTCATGGACGTATATCAACACGGGCTTGTTTTTTTCGGTTGCTGTTTTCATCCCGGTTGGATAATCATAAACCCACGCGACTTCGTTTTGCGCTTTGACGCTGATTGTGAGAGAGCAGGTTATTGTTAAAAGAAGGATAGCAACAACGGATAATAGCGTTGCAGAACGAATTGGGAATGACACAATTATTTACATTGTCACTGTTCTATTTAATTCTTCCAATATTGGAATTAGAAAACCCATAAGCCGCTTTCTGCGACCCGATCTATTCGATGGTGCGAAAAGGTTTCTAAATTCTTTGATACATAGCGGTCCTAATCAATTGAAGTCGACGCGAGCGATTAAATTTCACGATAAATTATTCAACTCTTAAACGCACAATAAGGTGAAGTTGCGTGAGAATCATCCAAGCCTCCTCGTATTTCTATCCACATATAGGTGGTGTAGAGACTCATGTCTTAGAGCTAGCTCAAAGCTTGCAGGATATGGGACATGAAGTCATCGTGTTGTGCGCTGCTGTCCCGAAATCGGATCCTATAGAGGTCCTAAACGGGCTCCATATCTACCGATTTCCCGCTCTAGATCTCCCATATGTTCCCTTCATTTATGCGCTGCGACGGCGGATTGCGAAGTTCAGTGCTGATGTGATCCATTCTCATTATCCGCCGCCATTCATGTCTTATGGCGCAGTGAAGGGGTTGCCCCAAGTCCCACACGTCCTTACATATCACTGTGATCTTGAGATCCCAAACCATATCGCAAACCTAAGAATCCTGAGTGTCTTGAAACACACTATTCAAAGGGTAAATAATGGCCTTTATGCAAAGCCCGTCCTCGATGCGGTTGACCAGATAATTGCTACAACTCAATCCTACGCAGAAAGCTCCCCGCTGCTGCAAAACTACCAGTACGAGATCGTGCCAAATGGGGTCAGGCTGCAGGCTTTTGACAGCCTGCCCGACACAAGTGAGAGAAAGGTTAAGCAAGTGCTCTTTGTCGGCCGGCTAAGCTCCGTCAAAGGTATCGACTATCTCATCAAAGCTGCAAAAATCGTGCTGAAGCAGCATGAGGATGCAACGTTCCTGATCGTTGGCGATGGAGAAGAGCGACAAAGCCTCAAGGCGCTCACCAAAGGCTATGAAGATTGCATCAAGTTTTGCGGACATATATCGAGACGCGTTCTCGTGGAACTTTATAGGAGCTCTGCGGTGCTCGTCCTTCCATCTTTTACACGTCTTGAAGCTTTTGGTGTCGTCCTTTTGGAAGCAATGGCGTGCGAAACGCCAGTTATTGCGTCTCAAATCCCGGGCGTACTCGACGTGATCGGCGATGGAGGTTTTTTAGTAAAGCCGTGTAGCCCACAATCTATAGCGACCGCTATTCAAAACATTTTTGAAAATCCAGTAAATGCGAGGCGAATGGGCAAAAAAGGTAGAAAGCTTGTCGAACAGAAGTATGACTGGAAAATCGTCGCGCAGCAGATCCTAAGCGTGTACGCAAACGTTCAAGACTAACCTTGAAAACAAAAGCAAAGCGCGATTGCGACGATTTAATATACATTAATCGGATTCCCTTCTGAGATGAAAATCTGCGCCATTGTTCCAATAGCGCCATCTGAACCGTTCACACTTGTCGAAAAATCGATCAAGAGCCTAAATGACCTGGACTGCAGCAGGCTAGATTTTGAAGTCTATTACGTCATTGATAGCGGCGGAGGAGATGATGAAGCTCTGTATCACTTACTACCTTCGCATTTTCATATAATTGTAAGAAATGACAGTAGAGGTCGGCGGGCAGGTGCCATCAATGACGCTCTTAACGTCATAGAGGAAGCGGACTACATAGCATTGTTTGATGTTGATAGCCGCCCCAACATTGATTTCTTGACTGAGTGTGTGCGTGCGCTGACAGAAGCGAGCAACGGCGTGCTTGCAAGCGGTTGTCGCTTCGTCACCAACAAAGAGAACACACTTACAAAGATCGTTTCTATCGAGTACAAGTTCTTCTGTGACATATATCGTCTCGGTAGGTGGTCAGGGGGTCTCATTCAATTCAACGGATTGATAGGGGTTTCAAAAGCGGCCTTTATTCGAAGCACGGTTTTTAACGAACGCTGTGCTTGCGAGGACGTAGACATTACCCAACAGATCTATCTCTCAGGGAGCTCTGCGCTCCTCGTTAATTCACAAGTTGGCGAACAAGCCCCCACTTCAATTCAAGATTTGTACAGTCAAAGAGTCCGGTGGTTCCGAGGAGCAGTCGAAGGACTGCGAAAATATTTCGCACCGATGTTGAGGGCAAGCGTGCCGATCGTAGTAAAAATCACATGGTTTGGCTCGCTCACACTTCCATTTGTTTCCTTCTTGCTAGCACCTTTTGTTCCGTTATACTTACGTGCAATAAGGGCAGAAAGTGATTCTCTGTCGGAATCACTTGGGATCTTATTTGGCGTAATAGGCTATATGTGCTTAATGACGCTCTGTGGCGCCGTGGCAATCGGACAATATATCACCTCCCGAAAGAGCGAGTGGGCTGCGATGACCCGATCGGAGGTCTAGTTGAGGGGAAATATATCGTGAAGGGCTCACGTAAGTGGCTTGCGGTTTCGTTAACTTTTAGCATAGTCTCAATTCTTGCGCTCCTACTGCTTACAATCACACCAGGCCAACTCCGCAGCCTCATCCAAATCCATCCAGCCTTCTTAGCTGCCGCGTTGATTGTTCAGCTCTGTTCTTGGCTTGTCTGGGGTGCCCGAATAAAGGTCATGTCAGAAGCACTCGGGGGTGAGGTTCCTTTCAAAAAATCAGTCGAGATAGTATTGTCAAATGAGTTTGCCGCATCAATCACCCCTGGGCACGTAGGCGGGGAAATCACTAGAGTGCAGTTGTTAAGAAGCTGCAACCTCACTGTGGGGGATGCCTCTGCTGTCGTTCTAGGAGAGAGAATGTTGGATGCGCTTTTCTTAGGCATAGCCGCGCCGATCGGATTTGTGTTATTTACCAAGTACGTCGAGAGCGGCGCAGGTTTGATGGCCCTTTTTGGCGGCGCAGCCCTAGTTTTCGGTATACTCTTTTTTATCCTCCTCTACGTCATAATAAAGCCAAGAAAATTGAAGTCTCTCGTTAAGAGAGCACGTTGGTTGTTCGTCAAAGTAAAAGGCGCTGACAAAGCTGACCAGTCTATGCAAAAATTCTTGCGAGAGATCGATGTCTTTCACAATAGCATTAAACGGTATCTGAAGGATGAACGAAAAGCGTTAGCCAAAAGTTTTCTTTTTACGACAGCGTTTTGGCTTCTGCAGTTCTCTATTGCTTCTCTGATCCTCGTTGGCCTCGGATCACCTCCGTGGATTTTGGCGTCCTTTTCTGCCCAAACAGTACTGATGATGATCGCCACTATCCCGCTTACCCCCGGAAACAGCGGTATAGCTGAACTGAGTACCGCAACGATTTATTCAACCTTCGTGAGCACCTCTGTGTTGGGCATCTTCATTCTCGGGTGGAGAATCGTCACGTATTATCTTAATATAGTCGTAGGCGGACTGGTTAGTATAAGGATCTTGCGAGGAAGCGCCGTAGTGGAAGGAGCAGTTGACGGCGTCACCTCAAAGCATTAAGATGGCTCAATGCCTAGGGGTGAGGACCTGCCACTTAATAAGCACACCATCCCCTATTTGACGTATTTGCCTCAGTTTGAGCTTAACGAAGTCAGAAGTTAGGCCATCGCCATCGACGAGCGTTGGCGCTGAACTGCCTCCGATTATGATATTCCCTACATAGGTATAGATCTCATCAACTAATCCCAAACTCAGAAGGGCGAAATTGAGCGTTGCGCCACCCTCAACCAGCATAGAGCCTACCCCTCGATCTTTCAATCTCGCAAGGAGCGCGCTCAGATCTACCTTGCGCTCTCCAACAACAATTACCTCGGCCTTTGTCCTAAGTTCTTCGACTTTGTGATGTGGGGCTTGCTGCGCCACCGCTATGAGCGCGTTTGGCCCGAGAATTGCCGCGGTCGATGGAGTTCGCGCATTGCTATCAACGACGATTCGTAGCGGGTTTTCAGCTCTCCCTTTCGCTATTCGTTCACGCTTGAGCACATCTGACTTAACGGCCAGCTTCGGATCGTCCGCGAGCACTGTTCCGATTCCGACCATAACCGCATCGGTGCGTGCTTTTAACGCATCAACGCGTTGCATATCCTCTTTTCCAGAGATTCGCACCTGTCTTCTCGCTACCGTTGAGATCTTACCGTCAGCACTCATAGCTGAATTAATAATGACATATGGTCTCATTGAGTCGCCCCAGCTCATGAATGTATATTAACTTGTGGTTCATGTCCTACACGATAGCAACATGCTAAAATACGAGTTTGTTGAGCACACAGCCGATCTCACTTTTAAGGCTTGCGGAAGAGATTTGAACCAACTATTCGAGAATGCGGCAGAAGCCCTTGAAAGCACGCTTGTTATGCTCGAAAGCGTGGCGCTTAGAGACACTACCACAATCGAGATGACTTCCGACAGTTGTGAGGACTTGCTTTACGATTGGCTTGCGGAGCTTCTCGTTACGTTCGAAGTCAATCGCTTTGCCGTCAAAAAGTGTACCGTCAAGATCGCTGGTTTATCGTTGAATGCGGAGTGCTGGGGCGAGCGAATCGATCCTAACAAACACATACTAAACACGGAAGTGAAAGCGGTGACATATCACAACCTACAAATAAAGAAGAATAACGTCTACCACGCAGAAGTAACGCTTGACGTATAGGAGATTGGATGACACTCGCAGAATTAGTCAGGGAAGACGAGTACATTTGGGAGGTCCCAGAGGGTACCGCGCCAGGAATGCGCGTCCCTGGGCGAATATTCTTATCAGACGCTCTTATGAAATACCTCGAGCCTGGAGCGATCCAACAGGTGGCTAATGTTGCCACTCTTCCTGGGATCCAGAAATGGTCACTAGCGATGCCAGATGTGCACACCGGGTATGGCTTCCCCATTGGCGGCGTTGCTGCTTTCGACGCTACCGAAGGTGTAATATCCCCGGGAGGAGTCGGTTTCGATATTAACTGTGGGACTAGGCTTTTAGCAACGACGTTATTCAAGGAAGAGGTTGAGCAAAGAATTGATGAATTCCTAGCAGCTTTATTTCAAGCGATTCCCTCAGGACTCGGTTCAAAAGGTCCACTGCGGCTCTCCGAAACGGAGCTAGACAACGTATTCTCGAGCGGTGCAAAATGGGCCGTCAATCATGGATATGGAGATTCTGCAGATCTTACACATTGCGAGAGCGATGGGTGCTTGGATGGCGCCGATCCATCAAAAGTGAGTCCGCTGGCGAAAAAAAGAGGCAAGCCACAACTTGGGAGCTTAGGAAGTGGAAATCATTTCTTAGAGATTCAATACGTCGATCAGATTTGTGAGAGACGCGCAGCGAACTTGTTTGGTTTGAAAGAGGGGCAAGTTTGTATAATGCTTCATTCCGGGTCACGAGGGGCGGGCCATCAAATCTGCACAGACTACTTGAAAGTTTTTCAAGGGGCGAGCCGCAAGTATGGCATTAAACTTCCCGATAAGCAACTTGCTTGTGTTCCAGCAGACTCGCCAGAAGGTCGAAATTATTTCGGCGCCATGGCAGCAGCTGCAAATTATGCGTGGACAAATCGACAAATGATGTCTTTTTGGGTGCGAAATGTAGTTGAAAAGAAGTTTGGCGCAACTGCAACCCTCGTTTACGATGTTGCGCACAATATCGCGAAGCTTGAAAGACATTCAGTCGATGAAGCACTTAAAGAGGTTTACGTACACCGCAAAGGCGCTACAAGGGCATTCGATAAGGACTCGAGTTACGGAATTGGGCAACCAGTGCTCATCCCCGGCAGTATGGGGACCGCTTCATACGTCCTACACGGCACAAAAAAAGCAATGACCACTACTTTCGGTTCAACCTGCCATGGAGCAGGCCGTGTCCTCAGCCGTAAAGCTGCGAAAAGCTCACTGACTTGGAAAACAGTTACAGAAAATCTAAAGCAGAAACATATCACCATAAAAACTGATGATTTGTCGGCCGTGCCAGAGGAGGCACCCGAAGCTTACAAGCCAATAGATGAAGTCATTGAAGTCGTTTCTAAGCTCGGCATTTCGAAAGCCGTTGCGCGGCTCGCCCCTATAGGTGTCATCAAGGGGTAACGAGATCGCCGTGCTTCCATCAGTCCAATTCGACTAGAAATTTAGTAAAGATTAGAGACGCGCTCAGCGATAATTTTATGGATGATATGGTCCTATATTAGCTGGGCTAGCTTGGATGGCTCGGCGTCATCTGTAACCCAAAAACGTCGATAAGTGGGGAGCGAAGCAGAAGGAAGGCATTTTGACAGTTTGACCATCTAACAATTCAGACTATGAAATTCCGTCCTGCGGGGTCAACGGCAGTATACCATTGATTGGAGAATCAATGATATGCGCTTACCGTGAGCACCGGTTCAGGCCCGGAAGGGAGCAAACCTATTGCGGACGCGTGACGCTCGGAGGGGTGCGGGATAGAGAATGAGTTGGGAGCTCTGACAAGCTGCAAGGTGACGACCTTTCTGTAC
>DASVJT010000088.1:0-5837 GCA_036385775.1 archaeon | reverse complement strand
AGTCGGCACCGGTTTACCCGAATGAAGTCCTTATGTCTCGAGGCGAAGCACGTCCATCGCTAAACACGTGACGCTACCTAAAGAACGCGATGCAACTTATTAATTCAGCCATCGAGTCGCACAGCTTCGATCGGATGAGGGTAGGATTGACGCCGCTTTCCCTACCTGACCAACCTCTCAGCAGCGAGTATCTCTGCATTAAGTATTGAAGCTCCGGCAGCCCCTCTTACGGTGTTATGGCCCATAAGCGTATACTTTATGCCCTTGACCACGTCACGCCTCACCCTCCCGACGGTCACGCTCATCCCATCATTGACATCGCGATCAAGCCGAGGCTGCGGCCGATCATTCTCCTCTCTGACAATTACAGGCCGTTCCGGGGCAGATGGTAACCCTTTCAGATGCGGAAGCGACGCCATAGCCAGTTTCACTTCTTCCGGAGACGAGTCAACGTCCACCCATACCGATTCGGTATGTCCATCGATCACAGGCACCCGGTTGCATATCGCACTCACGGTGACGTTGGCGTTGATGATCTTCTTTCCGTCAAAGGCGCCCAGAATCTTTGGCGTTTCAGTCTGCATCTTCTCTTCCTCGCCACCGATGTAGGGGACGACGTTATCGAGGATGGCCATCGATGAAACGCCGGAGTAGCCCGCACCGGAAACTGCCTGCATCGTCGCGACCTTGACGTCGCTAAGTCCTAACTGCATAAGTGGTTTGAGAGTCATTACGAGCACGATAGTAGAACAGTTCGGGTTAGTGACGATAAAGCCCCCCCAGCTGCGTTGCTCTTTCTGTATCTCGATTAGCTTTATGTGGTCTTTATTGACCTCAGGAATGAGGAGGGGCACGTCATCGAACATCCTATACGAGGCGGCGTTGCTCGACACGCCAAAGCCGGCACGTGCGTAATCCGCTTCGACGCGTTCTGCGATGTCGGCCGGAAGGGATGAAAATACCAGCTTCACATCATCAGGCATGTCCTCTGACTTCGTCGGTATAACGCGCAGATCCCCTATGTTTTCAGGTAGCGGCGTGCTTAAACGCCAATCTACAGCGTCTTTATAACGCTTCCCTGCGCTACGCTCAGAGGCTGTGACCGCTCCGACTTCAAACCACGGGTGTGTCTCGAGGAGTTGGCAGAAACGTTGTCCGACTGCGCCAGTGGCGCCTAGTACGCCGACTTGTATTCTCTTTGACATATCTATCCAAACCAACGCGATAACTCGTGATAGACATCAACGCAGGATGGTACCTTACACCTGTTTTAACGCCAACAATAATCGCGCCAGCGACCTCTATCGGCTCATGAAAAGGCGCCCATATAATCCTTTTGGTCAGCAGCATTAGAAAAGTGAGTTCTTAGATGTCAAAGCTATCAGACAGCACTACGCGTTAAGGAGATAGAAAATCTGCGTTTAGCGTCAGTAAAAACACCCTGCTGCTGTAACCCCGAGCACGGGTTGTTACAAGGGCGTGTTCGCCTTGCTAAAAAGTACAGGCGTTGTATATATATACGTCTGTAGATAAAACAAGCACAGGAATTGGACGAATATGGAACTAAAAGTAAGCTGGTACTGGGGCCTCATCGGTTTGCTTGGATTCCTAGGAGTGCTCTTCAACCAGCAGCTGTTCTTTCTCCTCTTTGCTTTCTTCATATTCTTTATCATACCCAGGAAACCAAAGCCAACTATCGCGTAGACGGCATCGCAATTACTCAAAACGTTTGAAAAAGCCGAGCGAACGCTTCGTGCGGCAATGAATTATTCGCTGGCCATTTACCTTACAGGCATGTGTTTCAATGGCAGCATTGAGCACATAAAAACAAAGAAGGGACGGCACAGATGGGGAGAAGAACAGGAAGGATGGCCCGTATCTTACGAGTCTAATCGAGTCATAAAGAGGTGCCTCGTTCACAATTTGCTCATCCGACGGACAAAAGCGAAGTGGGGTAGCAATGACTTACAAAAAAAAGACCTGGATACAGAAACTAGGAGATAAAACAGGGCTGCCTAAAGTGATGGAACTAGAGGAACGGTTTCCGTGCTACAACGCGGTACACAAGATGGGCGCTGAGGCAGGTGATCCCGTTGTGCTCGTCAATCCGAGCGAGGTCGTGGAGGTCATGAAAGAAGTCCCGGAGGGCAGGCTCATCACCATTGTAGAAATTTGCAAAATAATTGCCAAGAAACACGGGGTCAAAGCGTGCTGCTCGCTTACCACGGGTATTTTCATAATGACAGCGGCAAACGCAGTGGAAGATGCGATGCAAGAGGGCAGGCGTTTGGATATTCCGTACTGGCGAACGTTGAAAGCTGACGGATTCTTGAACGAGAAGTATCCCGGCGGAGCTGAAGCTCAGAAACTCCTCCTGGAAACTGAGGGGTTTATCGTACGAAAAAAAGTGAAACGGTATTTTGTTCAAAACTATCAAGACTATTTGGTTGATCTAAGCGGTCGAATATCCTAATTTATAGGCTGCGCGGGGCTAATGAGGGAGCTATAGAATGCAAAGGCAGGCATGCAAAATCTCAAAAAACAGCACCCCGCAAATAACAAAGGGTTATTTATAACACCCCGAATATGTTATCGAGCTGGTATCGTGGAGAACAACACTCAAGAACACGCTGAAAAATGCCCGGCAGAAGACAAAGAGCTAAAGGCGTATATATTAGACCTAATTCTAGCAATCGAAGCCGATGACACGCTACGCGTTGAAGAACTCTTGCAGTGGGATATCCCCCCTAAGTGGCATGATTTAGCTGTAAGTATAGCTGAGCCATATTTAGATGGAACGCCGCTTAGTGATCAAGTCTACCGTTTGTGCCTCGACGCGAACAAGGAGATTGCGCAATTGGAAGACGATGAGTGATAGGGCCGTTTACTAGTAGGTGAATGGATCCACTAATCCACTTCGAACTTTATAAAGAGTGTTTAAATAAAATCTGAGAATCCACTGTTCGATGTTTTTCATTATAAGTGGAACTTTCAAAGGTGGTCCAAAAAAGGAGGAATAGATCTCCTTATGAAATACCCCTTCACCCCTCCGTGAATAAGAAATTTGGGTTGCTGCTCAGGTAACGGCGAAAGGTAAAGTCGGCTCTAAAAACTCCAAAAACTACGCTTTACCGAGGCCGAAACTGCCGAAACTACGCCACCACTTCGAGCCCAGAGGCCGTCTCGTAACTATATAATATATAACGACAACAACGATGACAGCAGCGAGTATTAAATCAAGAGATAAAAGCAGGTCCGTTGCTTAATATAGCCACTTTAGGCCGCTCCGTCTTTCATGCTCTCTTTCGTCTTTCGAAGGTCCTGAATAAGTAGGTATAGAAAAACCAACAGCCCCGCAATTACTGCAACATTAAAATAATGTGCATGGTCATAAGTTAAAATCGCCGCCTCTAAAAAGAATTACTCGTCGCTGCGTTCGCCGATGTCTGATAGTTCGTTAATCACGGTGTCGTGCGCTTCAGCGATGTCTAATAGTTCATTAACCGCATCATCTTGCGTAAGTAACTCGCCGCGTTTGCCTATCAAGTTAGTAAGATAACTCATGAAGCGCTCGTGTGTGGCTTTAGACACACTTAGACTTGACCTGTCTTCTTTTATCATTCCGTTGTTACTCATTATTTATCTGTTCATATGGTTCGGCCAGTGGTAGTTACAACTAAACGAGGAACTAACTGTTTTTGAAGGACCCCTAATGAGGGGGGGGTGATTTTTGACTAGAGTAGATCGTCAATACCCGCGGTGACCAAGCGTTTTCTGCTCCTCTATCTCTCTCATTGCTCGCGCAGACCGCTCTATTAGCTCATCGGTAGTATCGAACCTCTCACACAGATCGGCATAAAATTCGAGGTGGGTCCTAATCTCTTCTTTCAGTTGCACTCTCTCGTTTGCGTCAATGTCGCTAAAAAACTCAAGGTCACAATAGAGATTTTTTAGGGAATCCCAAGCCCTCCACGCACTCCCCTCTATTTGATCCAGCGTTATCATGGTATTCTTATCTCCAACTTCGTCATACACCAAATCGCGCTATGAGTTTCAAAATCTCTGTAGTTCCCACAGAGCTCAGAGCTGCTCATGATCTCTTCACGCGATTTTTGTACACCGTAAGTATTCACCTGACGTGACGGTCAGAACCGAGTCTAAAATAGTTGCTGAGAGGGTGCTTCATTGGTTGGGTTCTTCACTGGGTCAAGAGTGTAAGAATAACTCAACCGAAAAAAGCCTGCTTAGCACCCCCTCAACTATGGTGACTTGCTGAGTGATTCCTCCTAAACGCGAGGTTGTATGCGGCCGGCTCTTCTAGAAGAAGTCATCGACTGCAGCTTTTGCTGCCCTTTTACCCGTTTGTGCGCCGTGCGCATGCACGCCAAGGTCATTGGCTATAGGTCCTAACTCTTTTGCCTTTTTGACGATATTTTCCATCGTTTCTTTGAACTTTATCCCTTCTGATGCAGAGATTTGATTCCAATACAGCCGCTCAGGATTGATCCCGATTGCCTGCAAATAGGGTTTGAGCAAGGTCATGCGCGCATTACAGGCAAAGTTGCCTTTCAGATAATGACAGTCCCCAAAGTGGCAGCCGAGCATCATCACGATATCAGCACCAGAGAGGAACCCTTTAACGACGAACATCGGGTTCAAGCGTCCTGAACACATTATTCGTATAATGCGCATGTTTGTCGGGTATTGCATTCGAGCGGTCCCCGCCCCATCTGCCCCGGCATACGAACACCAGTTACAGCAGAAGGTTAGGATGCGGGGTTCCCATTCCTGTTCGCTCGACTGTGTAGCTTCTGCTTGACTCATTCTTCCACCTCCTCCCATTCAGATAGAGGTACTGGATCCTCCAATGATCGCCCCGGGACGTAACCTGTAGCCTTTTGAAGATCCGTTTGTACCATGTGGGTCATGGCAGCAATGGGGATTTCAGCGGGACAACCGTCCTCACACTGGCCACAGTCCACACACGATGGCCCTATGTGCATGAATCGCGTTAGGTGAAACATCGGCTCGGGAGGTAACGTGCCTTGCTCCATGACGTACTCTTTTTTCGTAAAGCACTCCTCGCAGTAACATATCGGGCAGTTGATAATACAGTTACGACACAGTATGCATCTGTCCAAGTCAGCGAACATCTTTTCGAACTTATCATCGCCTTCATACTTGGCAAATTGCGCTTTCATAAATTTGCGCGCCATTTTCACCATGATTCCGTCTAACTTCTCACGCAGTGCAATTCCTTCAGGCGGCGCGTCAGTCAGTTTAAGGGCTCCCGATGACGTCGCAGTATCAAGCAGCTTTTGGCCTTTGTCTGTGAATACTTCGACGAAAGTTGCCTGTCCTGCGTCAGGGCCTATAACCCCCCAGTTGCCGCACGCTATGTCGGCCATTCTCGGGATATTATATTCACATCGCTGGCAGTTCTTGCGCCGGCCGTAGCCCGCTTGCTCCAGCGTATCTATGGAAACTTCTTTGTGTTCGCCATCCTTAGTCTGCACGATAAGCTTCCCTTTAGCGATCTCCTCTTTTACCACATCATCAGGATCGATTTCATAGAATTGTCGTATCATCGCGCGTGCTGGCACAGGGGGCATCGTCCCTGCACAATTCACCCCGACCATATACACGTTGTCCATGTTAATTTGGCCACGTTTACCCATCTCGACAATAGCACGAGCGTCACACGGTTTGCATGTGACGGCGACGCGTGTATCCCGCGCGGCATTGAGGTAATTCTTGATTACCTTTGCGCTGAGTGTCGGTGCGCAATGCAGCGAGCCTGAAGCTTCTGCTATTTCTTCCTTAGTCGTGGCAAAAAA
>DASVJT010000087.1:0-4157 GCA_036385775.1 archaeon | reverse complement strand
GACGATGGGCGGTTGAGCGATAATCAGGGTCACACGGTCGACTTCACCAACACGATCATCGCGATGACCAGCAACATCGGCAGCCAGGTGATCCAGGAGATCGCCAAGGAGGGCGGCACCGAGGAGGAGATGCGCGACGCCGTGATGGAGACGCTGCAAACCCGTTTTCTGCCCGAATTCCTCAACAGGGTAGACGAGATCATGATCTTCCATCCCTTGCAAAAGGGGCAGATTCGGAAGATCGTCGAACTTCAGGTCGCGCGGTTGCGGAAGCAGCTAACCGACAAGGGGATCGAATTGGACGTGACCGAGACGGCCTTGGACGAAATCGCGTCGGAAGGTTATGACCCGACCTTTGGCGCCCGGCCTTTGAAGCGGGTGATCCAGCAGCGGATCCAGAACCCGTTGGCCGTCGAGCTTCTCAAGCGGGAGTTCGAGGAAGGCAGCCGCGTGAAGATCGACTATCTTGGTGGCGAGTTTACGTTCGAGCGGAACAATTAACGCGTCACCGGTCAGATCCTTCGTGGCATTTCTCTTTTTGCAGGATGACGGAAGTATCTGTCTCTTCAAGAACCGCTCCCTGTCGTATGCTATTCCGACCCACCAGAATGCTGGCGGATGCTCCATGTATCGAATTGATTGACATGGGGACTGAAATTGGCCAGAATACGGTCTCCCTGCATGGGGAGTGCAAATGTAAGCCATGCCTGTAGTTTGAGGAATCGCTACGTGCCGAGCATTTGAACTCCAGAGCCCAGGGATCTAATTAAAACCCCTATACACTTTGCCGAAGTCTATGCCAGCAATCGTCTTATGACGATAGAACAAGTTCTTTTCTTTAACAGCGGTTCGTAATTGTGTGTTTGAAATGCCGTTTTGCAGCGCCAAATACGCTTCCATAAACGCTGCGAGGTCATCTGCTGCTTTGACCAACTCACCGTCGACCGGATTGTAAAGGTCTCGGTTGTAAGATGCGGTTATCGCTTCAGACGTTGTATTCTGTAGTTTACCCTCAACCGTCACCTTGGAAACAAACTCATCCTCGGTAAACATGTGCATTTCAGGCTGCCACGCTTCCGGGATAAGCTTCGGTCTGTAGATCCGCCGTTGCATCTCGTCCCGTTCAAACTCCTTTACGAAGCGGTCGACACCGGTGGCGGCACGCTTGACGGGGCTAATGACGTCCTTGGTGAGTACCTCAGGCAAGTCGTGGAACAGGCCGGCAAAGTAGTTGTTAGCGCGGCGTTTTGAACAGGCGTCAATCGTCAGGGAAAACAGGTACGAACTGATAGCAACGATGAGCATGTGGCCAAGCACTGAGGTCCGCGGAATCCGGTACAGCTGCCCCCACCGAACTTGGAACCGAAGCCGCCCGCACAAGTCCACGAAGCTGCGATAGGTCGGAAACAGGGAGAGCTTCCGTAGCCCATCCACGTCAGATAGTGCTTCCTGCCGCCGCTGAAGGCCGCGCTGGATCTCGTCGATCTCGTAGTCGTTCCAGTTTTCGTGTTTGATAATATCAAACTCCCACTTGGTGGCGTAGAAGTGGGCGGCGTCGAGAATCTTTCGGTTGATGGAGTCCTGCGGATGGAAAAGATAGGCTTCGAATCGTTCGTCCAAGCCGTCTAGGTCGGCGATGAGGGGGGTAAATCTAGAATGGACCTCTTTTTTGAGCTCAATAAAGGTCTCCTCGTTGGCTTTGATCCGCTCGAAGACCTGTGGTTTTATGTCCGTGAGGGTGAGACGCTCGAAGTACTCGAAAAGCCCGCCTTCAATAATCTCGGTCCAGCTGAAGCCTTCTTCGTGTTCGGCGAACTTGCCGAGCACGTAAGCGATAGTCATCTTGTGTCCTTGTTTGTCTAGTTCAGTGAGGGGGATCGGACACAGCTTGTCGTTCCAGCGGCGCATCTCAGCCGCTTGAAAGAGTTCTATGAGGAGTTCTTTTCCAACCATTTTTCGTGTGTTTTTAATCATTCCTGTTAATGAGTTATACCTTAAAAGCATCTCTTCCTTCTGACTTTTAGAATCGCCGTGTGAACGCTCCTCTCCCGCATCCGCAAGTAATCCAAGCTATTGAAAGTCTTTTAGACGACAGAAATGACTAAGAACTACTTTTTAAATACAACTCGCTTGCGCCTTTAGTGAAACGACTGCAGATTCCCTATCTGAATAAAGGAATTTTTGTTCTCGGCGATCTTAGAAAGTTCACTGAACAATACGGCAATATTGTCCAATGGGATCAGTCAAATCGAGCATATATTATGACACACGGCGTGATGGGATCGATTGAAGGCACTCTAAGCACCCGCTGTCGGAAAATGTGTAAGACGTTTATATGAACTACTTGGAAAGCGTTTCTTTTACTGCTTGACCCCCATTGTCAGATCCTTAATAGCAAGTTTCTAGAGCTGACTCCGATCTGATACTATGAGGGACCTTATACTAACCCTGTTCCAAGAGCTCTTTTATTCGCACTTCTGCAGGAACTGCCTCAGACCACGCGTTCTCGAAGGAGGTGAGGAGATACTCCGCATAGGAAGGACTGTCGCTCCAGAAGGCAGTGATAGGGGTATCAAGCGTGTATTCTGGGACGCCGAGATTTATCGAGCTAATGCTCAGCTGCTTATCAGCTACAATCATGAACATTTCGTGGAACTGGTCACTATGGCGCAGATTTTCACCGATATCCAGTCGTATTTGCGCCGCTTCAATGTTATCGCGCGATATGGATATAATGGATCTGACCGTGCCACCGTTTTGTATGAACTGCTTGGCGCTCTGCATAGCATTATAAGTGCCACCGAGGGATGCCAATGAATGAGGGGTGAGAAAGACAATCTCGTGTTTGGCTGATTCAAATATGCTTAAAACCACCGCTATGACGTCTTTGACATTAGTGACAACTGTGCCGGGAGGCATGAGGAATTATATCAAACTGGCGTTTAAATACGTACGTGACAAGACGGTGTCACAAGGCTTGCGATAAAGGAGTGAAGTTATGCGTGCACGCATCCGCTGCCTGAGCACGTGGATGGTGTGTATATGAAGTACTGGAAAGGCGTAGCCCTGTTAAAGAGTTGACAGAACCTTTCATGTCGTGTAAATGAAAATCTCGTTTTGGCTTTTAACGAGCTTCATACCTTCTATCGGGTGCTGATAGCTTATAATCCTCGTTTCGCCTCGTGTTTCATTCTTTATTTTCCTCACGATTCTGTTGTTTATCCTTCCTTCATATTGGAATAGAAATATAACATCAGCGTCAGAGATGTCTTGCTTGAAGAGGTTTCCTAGAATGACTTCGGCCTTTCTTGCTCTGAGCTTGGCTATAAACCATCGAATAGGCTCTATCTCAACTCCCTTCACATGATCGCATAACTTTGAAGCTTCTATAAGGGCTTCTCCTGTTCCACATCCAAGGTCGTAGAACACTTCATCTTTCTTAAGGTCTGCCAGTTTAAGAGCCTCAGCTACAATATTCCTCGGAGTAGGACTATATGCTGCGCCTCCTGACAGCATAGGATAGTAAAGAGAAGCTATGATGTATGCTACTACCAGAACAATTATGCTTATTATTACATTCACAAGAATACTCATTTCATATTTTCCTCAGCTTGCGAAACCTGTTTCCAACATGGCTTTTCGAGAATAAATATCGTTAAAGATAACCGCATAAGTCAAACAATAATGGCAGCGAGCTACAACTTAGGCGTGTAGCTTAAAACGTCACAGCATTCTATACCTCCCGTATGTCGCTGTCCCAAATCGCTTTTAGGGTGGTTGATTTCGAGACTCGTGCATCAAGGGGGGCAAGCCTTGACTGGTCTTACTACAAGCATCTGCCGCCCTCGCCGCGCGATGAGTTTCGCAGCTGCACGATACTAACTTCTGGGCCCGGCAATTCTGAGGCAGGAAAAAGAAGGGGGTGCTCACAGGCTCATTTTTTGAGCATCTAAAATTACTCTTGAGCTGCAAACTGCTGTTAAATCTCAAGCTGCTTATGAGTCTCAACAGCTCCGGTTTTAAAAGTTGTAATAACTCCCTCGCTTCTCCGGTCAACGTTGAGTCTATTTCATTGTTCATCATCCCACCTGTACAACTTCCTTCTCCTTTGTAAGCGATCAGCGCTGCAATTATAACAGATTCCATTATGGCAGCAC
>DASVJT010000086.1:0-1601 GCA_036385775.1 archaeon | reverse complement strand
CAGGCGCCTACGCCGAGAGATTGGCGTCGAGCATGTACGAGACAGGGACCGACTCTAAGCCGAAGGAAACGTTTAACATTGCTACAACTGCGGTCGTTGGCGCCGACAGCTTGTGGACTACTGTCTTATCAGCCGCAGTGTTTTGTTGCTATAAAGAATAGCAAAAGACGAGCAAAAATGTGAATTCGTCTTGAAATTCGACTGAACCAGCGTCTTATGAGTATTGACGTCATGATTTTTTTAGCACAGGTAAAGTCGGTTGAAGCAGTTGAGGTCACATAGACCAACACTCCAAGAGCTGCCTATTATTTTTGTTAAAAAAAAACACACGGCCTTAGCTTGGTTGTGTTGATAGGTCAATCAGATAATAGACTACACTAACGTTTATCAAAAGCGTTAACCTGTTCTTTTTCTTGAGTGAAACAGACCAGTTGGGTTGGTATCAAGAGTGCTACAGAACAAGTGCCTCAGACTATCAGATGGCGAGGGTTTATCTTAAACCCATTTACATCGGAGCCTTTGGTGGAGCCTGATATTGTCAAACAAAGCGGACAACGTCTGGGAACAATTTGCGACTTAAGCTCGGAACAAATCGCAAGTTTTCAAGAACGGATTTATAAACATTACAGAAGCAAAGGTCGAGAGCTTCCGTGGAGAAAGACTCGTGATCCTTACAAAATTCTCGTCTCCGAACTTATGTTGCAGCAAACCCAAGTTGAGCGGGTACTAGTCAAGTATCCCTTGTTTTTGAACAACTTTCCGACTTTTTCAGCGCTTTCGAATGCCCCGCTAAAAAATGTGCTAGAGGTTTGGCAGGGTTTAGGATATAATAAGCGAGCAATCGCGCTCAAACGAATAGCTCAAACAGTTGCAACGCAATTTATGGGAAAGCTACCGTCTGACTACTCGGTGCTCACAGGCCTGCCGGGTATAGGGCATACTACTGCTTGTGCGATACGAACTTTTGCGTTCGATATACCGTCGGTGTTTATCGAGACTAATATTAGAACGGTGTATATCTACACCTTTTACGCCGAAGAACATGACATAAAAGACGACTCACTTTATCCATTAGTCGAGTCTACGCTTGATCGGTCAAACCCTCGCAATTGGTATTACGCGCTCATGGATTACGGTTCGATGTTGAAAAGACAGCATACGAATCCAAGCCGAAAAAGCGCCCGACATAAGAAACAGGCACCTTTTAAAGGCTCCAATAGGCAATTGCGTGGCAAGATAATCTCTTTGATAATTGTTCATTCTGGGATCACCGAAACTGATCTTACGCGACGGCTTAACGCCGATCCTCAAGCAATTTCACGCAATTTACAGAAACTGCAAGAAGAAGGCTTTCTAAAGCGTGAGCAATCTAAAATCTTTATAGCATAACTGATACGCTACGAAGATTAGCACCGTTTTATCCCTATATTTGCTCATTAGTTTCCAGCGTATATCCTTTATAGTAGTAGGATGAAAATCCGGCCAATGAGCAATTTTGAAAGAGAGCTCGTTAGATCATTTAACGATTATTTTAGCGAAAATGCCCTCGACGCGATCGCATACAGGATGAAACAACATCAGTTTTCGCAACAGATGCTTGA
>DASVJT010000085.1:0-2923 GCA_036385775.1 archaeon | reverse complement strand
GTTGCAAAAATGGTCGAAGGCGTCATCGAAGTCTATTCTGCCGCATTTGCTCTGAAGCAGAAGCCAGAGGTCGCTCTGACGAGCAAAAGCCTGATGGGCGTCGTGGTTCCAGAAATTGAATACACCGCCATCAATCAAAGCCTTGATGAGCGAGGGTACGGGATAATCGGAACATCCTCCGCCATAGACGAGGCTGCAGCAGCATATGAGGAGCTTTTGGAAAAAGTGATCCGAGCCGCCGAAGTAGAGACTGCAGTTAAGCGACTGCTGATGGAGATTGAGCGGATAAAGCGTCGAGTAAACGCTCTGGAGTTTCGCGTTATTCCAGACTTAAAAGAAGCAGAGGTGTTCATTGTCTTTAGGCTCGAGGAAATGGAACGCGAAAATATATTCCGGCTAAAGAAGATCAAGATCAAAGCGGCGTCTTTAGAAACTGCGTGAAACAAGTCTTATTTGGCGAACCGATCATCTGTACAGCTCACTGTTCAAAGCGCTTGCTGCTCGGCCGTATGGGGAAGGCCAGCACATTGGCCGGTAAAAAAAAGCTATAGCCTCGTTTAGCGAAATCACAGCGACCGCAGGCTGTAGTAGATATCGTGGATTTATCTCCAAAAAAGATAGCTAAACATAACTAGAATAGGGTTGGGGTAACGACATGCCTGAAGCAAAAGACGAGGAAGTTGGAAGACGGCTTTTTCAAATCCACAGAGAAAAAGCCGTAGAAGTTGCGCTCGAAAAAATTCGGCGAAAAATGCCGGCAGAGTGGAAATCATTCACTTCAAAAGACATTGAAGTGCTAAAGCACATCCTCGGCGAGGTTTGGGTATGCATCAAGCGGAGTGAGTGGGAAGGTATCTCTTTTGCGAAGCTGACAATGGACGATTTACAGGCAATCATAGACATCGCAAATCAAGTGAGTAGGAAGGAAAAACCAGAGAAAACAGCAGTTGATGAAGTTTGCTGTGCAATAATAGCTAAAGAATAACCTGTTCGACTGGCCCTTAGAAGGCACAATCCGTCGTTTTTGACTAGTCGTCGCGGGTTAGGTGGCCGGGCTTACACTGCGCCAATAGACGCGGGTGACAGTTTTTTCTTTGCGGCTTTCCGTCGTTCGATGAGCTTTTTGACTTTTTTTAACCGAAATAGGTCCTCTCTCTCCTTCTCTTCGATAGATATCTTGATATATTTGGCTTGACGCTTTAGCTCAGGTATGAGCACTTGTTCGAGGGCATTAACTCGCCTTCTGTTCATCTGAATTTCGTCGCCGAGCCTTCGTAACGACGTTTCAGTTTCGGCCAGTTCGATAATCAAGTCGAGTTTGGCTTCATACTTCTCAGCGACCTCATCTATGCGCCCGCTCGTCCCGATTAGACTATACCCGCGTTCGAGGACGCTTTTAGTCACCGTTTTCCTCTCCACAAGAGGTACAGGCACCCCCATTATATTTTTGCCGCGAATATCAAGTGTGACCGCTCTTTTCGTTGCAAAAGATGCAGATTTTAGCGTTACAGGGTCGTCAACTGCTCTAGCAACGTATAGTGAGCGTTGTGCAGAAGTTGACGCGATTTCAAGCTCTTCGCGTGATTTTGAAACTGACACCATGATGTGAAAGAACTCCTGAATGAGGGCGTCCATTTTTTCGCGCAGGAGGTCTCTCCCTTGCTCTGCCAGCTTTATTTGAGCCCTCTTCTTGATCAGTTCCATTCTGGTCGGATTTACTTGTTCCACGTCATTGCTCCTTGTAGACCGGATGATATTTTTGAATATAATCCAACTTTATCCGCTTGAGCTCTTCATCGGGAAGCGTTGAGAAGAGGTCCCAGGCTATCTCGAAGGTCGTTTCGATGTTTCGGTCTTCGTCTCCTTGTGAGATGAATTTCAGCTCAAATTCGTCGGCGAACGCAAGGTATTTCTTGTCCAATTCGGTCAGCGCTTCTTCGCCGACAATCGCGACCAGCCGTCTCAAATCTCTCCCATATGCGTACGACGCGTAGAGTTGATCGGCGACGTTTCGGTGGTCTTCTCGCGTTTTTTCTGGTCCGATCCCAAGGTTCATCAATCGAGATAGACATGGAAGCGCGTCGATCGGCGGGTCAACTCCTCTTCGGTATAGATCCCTGCTCAACACGATTTGCCCTTCAGTGATGTAGCCAGTTAAGTCCGGCACCGGATGAGTGATATCGTCGTCCGGCATGGTCAGTATTGGAATTTGAGTGATAGACCCTTCCTTTCCTTTGATCCGTCCTGCGCGTTCGTAAATTGACGCGAGATCGGTGTACATATATCCAGGATAGCCGCGTCGTCCGGGCACCTCCTCACGCGCGGTTGAGATCTCTCTCAAAGCCTCGCAATAGTTCGTCATGTCGGTCAGTATGACTAGAACGTGCAAGTTGTGGGTATACGCCAGATATTCTGCCACTGACAAAGCGCATCGAGGTGTAGCAATACGTTCAATGGTCGGATCGTCCGCTAAATTCTGGAAGAAAACCACACGTTCAAGTGCACCCGTCCGTTCAAAATCTCTCATAAAAAATGACGCGTCTTTGTAAGTAATACCCATAGCAGCAAAAATGACGGCAAAGTTCTCCCCTTCGCCCAGCACTTTCGCTTGTCGCGCGATCTGAGCGGCTAGTCTGTTTGCCGGCAAACCGGAACCAGAGAATATTGGCAGCTTTTGTCCGCGAACTAACGTGTTTAAGCCATCGATCGCCGACATGCCCGTTTGGATGAAGTCCGCCGGCTTGTCGCGGGCGTATGGATTTATCGGGGTTCCCGCTATATCTACGCGCTCTTCCGAAATGATGGCAGGCCCCCCATCTCTCGGATTGCCGACACCATCGAAAATCCTCCCTAGCATGTCAAGCGAGACGTTTATTTTTGGCGGTTCTCCCGTAAATCTGACCCGCGTTTCCAGGTCGTCGAT
>DASVJT010000084.1:0-1698 GCA_036385775.1 archaeon | reverse complement strand
AACATAATTGTCATATCCTCTGAAAAAATGAGCGAAGGGGCGATCGCAGGAACGGTAATTACCGCCACGGAAGCAAAGACGCGCGCCCTGATCGACAAGGGACTGGAATTCACAGGCACGACGAGCGATGCGATTATAATCGCTTATGAACAAAAAGGCGAGGGTGAACCGATTTTCTACAGCGGACCCGCTACCCCGTTTGGAAGTAGGGTTTCGAAACTTGTTAGAGCGGGGGTAAAAGAAGCATTAAAAGCTTATTATGGGACCGATGACGTGGATAAGTGGCAGCTATCATTTCATGATAAATGATCTAAGCATAATTTTCTGTGAGGGCGTAGGTTCTCGCTAATACGAAAATGTGAGCGAAATCAACTTATATTGGCATCCCTATGAAGATTCTCTGCAAATTGACTGATGTAATCCAAAAACTTACATAACCGAGTATTCGAGCTTAATCCCGCTATGTTCGGTGAGCTTTACCGTTAAATATCAAAAGAACAATTCGCACATACTAGTTGGAGGTACGTAATGGAAGAGAACTTTGGGGTACTCGTGCTAGGTCACGGGAGCAAGCTAACCTATAACAAAAATACTGTAGAAGCTGTAGCAAACATGCTAGCAGAAAAAATGAACGGCGCAATCATAAAAACCGCGTATCTTAATATGGATCGCCCGACCGTTGAGGAAGGGATCGAAAGTTTTGCCTCTACCGACGTTAAAACGCTTTACGTGCTTCCGCTCTTTCTCGCTCACGGGATTCACACCTTGAAGGATATCCCTGAAATTCTCGGGTTGCCAGATGGCCAACGCCGAACCACGCATTCGTTCGACGATAGAACTGTTGACGTTATCTATGCAGAGCCACTTGGCGTTGACCCATGTATCGCTGATTTAGCGTTTAAACGGCTTGAAGAGGCTTAAATCCCCCATGGACTTCAGCGGCAAAAACGTAGCCGTTTTAGATACAATTCACGGGGCGCGCGAGATCTGCAAAAAACTGCGCGAAATTGGGGCAGCCGCCGTTGCGTTCAATATTTATCACAATGCACCGACGCCTGACGTAGTCGACTCCTTTGACGTGGTAATAACACCCGTTCACGCTAACACCCCACTAGTTGCGCGCGCTGAAGCTCTGGATATCCCGGTGTTGACGCACCACCAAGCTGTGGGGCAGCTTGTACGACAATCGGAAGAGTTGAACGACGCTCTCGTGTTTGAGGTGACCGGTGTCAAAGGAAAAACGTCGACTGCAGCGCTTTTGGGTAACGCATACGCGGATCGAAAGCTGCTCTCATTAACGAGTCTCGGACTCGAGGTTTCTGAAAATGGCAGGTATATCGCTAAAAGACGGCTAAGCATCACCCCCGCAAGCATATTGACTGCGATAGATCTAACAAAGAAATTCGACTTCGATCCAGAGGTATATATCTTTGAGGTGTCGCTTGGTGGAACTGGACTTGCCGATGTAAACATCATTACGACGTTGTTGCCTGAGTATGAAATTGCGCAACATACAAAGACTTCAACGTTGGCAAAATTGCAGATGATAACAAACGCTAAGGAGAGTTCGTGCCTTGTCGCGCCAATGGATGTAGCGCCCTCCATAAAACAGAAATGCTGCCTTAATACCTTTGGCGATGGGGGGGCAAACGTACGATACGAGGATAAGAGAAGCAATGAGGCAACGATGGCGTACTC